>NZ_JBAKHX010000083.1:0-33399 GCF_036906915.1 Micromonospora sp. CPCC 206061 | reverse complement strand
CGCGGGGGGCGGCGGCCGGGCGCGGGGGGCGCAGCGCGGCGGGCGGGCGGCGCTGGTGGTCGGGGGGTGGTCAGGGCTTGACGATGTCGCGCATGCGGCCGATCTCGGCTTGTTGTTCTGCCGCTATGCCGGTCGCCAGTTCGGCCAGGCGCTCGTCGGCGCCGACCTTCAGCAGGTCGGTGCACATCGTTACCGCGCCCTGGTGGTGGGACACGAGCATGTCGACGAAGACCTTGTCGAAAAGGTCGCCGTTCAGGGTCGCCAGGCCGCGCATGGCCTCGGGCGGCTGCATGCCGCGCATGCCGGCGTGGTCGTGGCCGGACTCGTCGGGCTTTTCGGAGAGGCCGCGGGTCGACAGCCAGGCCCGGAACGCGTCGATCTCGGGGCCCTGAGCCGCCGTGATCCGCGAGGCCACCGCCTTGATCTGCGGGTTCTTCGCGCGGGCGGGCGCCATCGCCGCGATCTCCAGCGCCTGCTGGTGGTGCGGGATCATCATCCGCACGAACCACACGTCGAGCGAGTTGTACTTGCTGCCGTCCGGCGCCTTGAGCTGGTCGGATGGCACGACCGACGCGGACTCGCCGGGCTTGCCGGGCACCACCACCGGTACCGGGGAGGAGGTCGGGGAGGGCGGCGCGGAAGCGTCTGGGTCGGCGCCCGCGTCGCGGAGTCCAAAGACGACGGCGGCGGTGACGATCGTGATCGCGATGGCGCCCGCGATCATGTACCCCCGCCTATGTGCCGACACCCGGCGATCGTAGCCGTTACTCAAATCCGTCAAAGTGACGCAGGTCACATCGACGGTTACGATGCGTCGGTAAGGTGTCGACACGCTCCATTGCCTTTCGAACGGGGAATCGCCAATGAGCATCACGACCTCACGAGGGTTGCGGCGACTGAGGTTAATCGCGGTGGCCGCGACCGCTCTCACCCTCGCGGGAGCCGCACTCTCCGCACCTACCAGCGCCTACGCGCCATCGGCCAACGAGATCCCGGGCGTCGACGAGATCGTCAGCAGCCCCAATATCCGGCAGGTGGCCAACCTGCCGAAGGAAGGGCCGCTCGCCAGCGGGGTCAACTCCGACATCGCGTTCCAGGGCAAGTACGCCTATGCCGGTAACTACAACGGCATCGCGATCTACGACATCAGCAAGCCGCGCAAGCCGCAGCTTGTCACGCAGGTCTTGTGCCCGGGCGGCCAGAACGACATCTCCGTCTACGGTGACCTGCTGTTCTTGTCCACCGACTCCTCGCGTAACAACGACTCCTGCAACAGCGTGGGCCAGTCGCCCACGATCAAGGAGTCGTGGGAGGGCATCAAGATCTTCGACATCAGCGACAAGGCCAACCCGGTCTATGTCAAGTCTGTCGAGACCAAGTGCGGTTCGCACACGCACACTCTGGTGCCGGGCAAGGACCGCAAGTCTGTGTACGTGTACGTCTCGTCGTACTTCCCGGACGACACGTTCCCGGACTGCAAGACGCCGCACGACCTGATCTCGATCATCAATGTGCCGGTGAAGGCGCCGACGCAGGCCGCCGTGGTGAGCACGCCGAACCTCTTCCCGGACGGCGGCAACGGCACTGACAACTACAGCTACGAGACCACCGGCTGCCACGACATCACGGCCTACCCGGCGCTCAATCTGGCCGCGGGCGCCTGCATGGGTGACGGTCTGCTGTTCGACATCAGCAAGCCCGAAGCGCCGCGGGTGCTCGACCGCATCCGCGACACGGTGAACTTCGCGTTCTGGCACTCGGCGACGTTCAACAACGCCGGCACAAAGGTCGTCTTCACGGACGAGCTCGGCGGCGGCGTCGGCGCGGAGTGCAACGACGAGGTCGGTCCCGAGAAGGGCGCCGACGCGATCTACAACATCGCGGGCCGGGGGGACAACCGGCACCTGGTGTTCAAGAGCTACTACAAGATCCCGCGCGCGAACGCGGACACCGAGAACTGCGTGGCGCACAACGGCTCGCTGATCCCGGTGCCGGGCCGCGACATCATGGTCCAGGCCTGGTACCAGGGCGGCATCTCCGTTTGGGACTTCACGAACTCGTCGAACCCCAAGGAGATCGCGTTCTGGGAGCGGGGCCCCGTCAACGCCGACACGCTGACGTTCGGCGGGTCCTGGTCCGCGTACTACTACAACGGGTTCATCTACTCGAACGACCAGAAGGGACTCGACGTCCTCGAGGTCAACGACTCCCGGCTGTGGGGCGCGGAAGACAACAGGTACTGGCAGTTCAACGCGCAGACGCAGACCGCGTACTGACGGGACGCGACAGGCGCACAGCAGGACCCACCGGGCCCGGCCTCCGCACGGAGACCGGGCCCGGTCGTTTGCGCGGATATTCGTACCCATGATTGAATGATCTCCGCGTGGCGGCTGCGAGTGGCTCTTTCTACCGCGACGGCGCACCGGGCTCGGGCGTAAAGAGGCAACGCCCCCGGGATCGGCGCCGTCCGTGCTTTCGATGCCCCGTAGCTGTACGAAAGGGAACACACGTGAAAGCGAAACGCAGGTTGGCGGTGTTCGCCGCCGCCGCGGTTCTTGGCAGTGGCGTGCCGCTGTTGATGAATCCGTCCCCGGCGCAGGCGCACGGCGCCTTCGTGTCGCCGGCCACCCGCACCTACGCCTGCTACGTCGACGGCCTGGCAGGTGGGGGCGGCGACATCAACCCCACCAACCCCGCCTGCGCCGCGGCGGTCGCACAAGGCGGCAAGCAGCCGCTGTGGGACTTCTACGCGGTACTGATCAGCCAGGCGGCCGGTCGCCACCGGGAGATCATCCCGGACGGGCAGCTCTGCGGCGCCGGCAGCACGAAGTACGCGGCCTACAACGCGGCGCGGCTCGACTGGCCGGTGACCCAGGTCCAGGCCGGCGCCACGATGGAATTCCGGTACAACGCGTGGGCCCCGCACCCGGGCACCTGGACGCAGTACGTCACCAAGGACGGGTTCGACCCGACCCAGCCGCTGAAGTGGTCCGACCTGGAAGCGGCGCCGTTCGACACGGTCACCAACCCGCCGACCAAGAGCGGCGTGTCGGGGTCGGAGTACTACTGGAACGCCCGCCTGCCCAACAAGTCGGGCCGCCACATCATCTACTCGATCTGGCAGCGCTCTGACAGTCCCGAGGCGTTCTACAACTGCGTCGACGTGCAGTTCGGTGGCGGCACCCCGCCCACGACACCGCCGACCACCCCGCCCACGACGCCTCCCACCACCCCGCCGACCACCGAGCCGACGACGCCGGCACCCACCGGCTCGTGCACCGGCACCGTGAAGACGGTCAGCTCGTGGTCGGGTGGCTTCCAGGCCGAGGTCACCGTCCGCAACAACGGCACCGCGCCGGTGGGCCCGTGGACGGCGAGCTGGACGATGCCGGCGGGCGCGACGATCAACAGCGGCTGGAACGCGACTGTGACCCAGAGCGGCACCACGGTCACCGCGGCCGCGCCGAGCTGGAGCCAGTCGCTCGCGGCCGGAGCGTCGGCCACGATCGGGTTCGTGAGCAGCGGCGCACCAGGGCCGACAGCGATCAAGCTGAACGGCGCCGCGTGTAGCTGACACGCGTGATGGGCCCCGGCCTCGCCGGGGCCCCATCTCCGCGCGGGTGCTAGCGTCGCCGTCCGTGGCAGAGAGCGTCTACACCGGCAACGCGAACGTGGACGGGGCCCTGGACGCGGGCTGGCTCCTCGGGTACTTCAAACCGGCCGGCGACATTCGGCACAGCACCGAGGTCGAGATCAAGTGGGGCGTGCACCCGCCCGGCGACCAGCGCGAGCGGTGGACCACCGGCGAGGTACGCACCGCCCTGCTGGTGCTGATCAGCGGCCGGTTCCGAGTCGACCTGCCGGACCGCGAGGTGGTGCTCGCCAAGCAGGGCGACTACGTGATCTGGGGACCGGGTGTCGACCACTCCTGGTACGCCGAGGAGGCGTCGGTGGTGCTCACCGTGCGCTGGCCCTCGGTGCCTGGCTACGCCGTCCGCAAGACGCAGGTGTAGGACCCGTAACACGGGTGCGGGAACTCCGCGTCGACCACGTCGAACCCGGCCATGTCCAGCATCGGCTCCAGCAGCCATCGGAAGGTGCTGTGCTCGGTGCGGATGTGCTCGGCGTAGTCGGCGGCCGTGTACCCGGCGCGCGGGTCGTCGGCGGCGCCCGCGAACCAGCGCCCGAACACCGCCTCGGCCTCGGCCGGCCGGAAGTCGTAGATCAGGTCGCGCAGCCGCAGCACGCCGCCCGGCCGCAGCATCCCGGCGATCCGGTCCAAGGCCACGGCCTTCCAGAAGTCGGGCAGCTGGTGGAGCGCGTGCCGGGTCACCACGGCGTCGGCGGGCGGGCCTTCGTGGCGGTAGCTGAGGAAGCCGGCGTGTACCCGCTCCAGGTTGGTAAGGCCCTCGGCGTCCGCCGTGCGCGCCAGGTGACCCAGCATGGCCGGTGACACGTCGACGGCCACCACCCGCCGGAACTCGCGGGCCGCCGCCATCGCCAGCCGCCCCGTGCCGGCACCCAGGTCGACGACCGTCGCGTCGGCGGTCACCCCGGCCGCGCGCAGGGCCGCCAGGTCGCCCGACGGATCCGGCATACCCTGTTTGCGGTCGTACCCGGCCACGAAATCCGGATCGAGATGCTCCGGCCCCGCGTGCGCGAGCTCGTCCAGCAACCATTGATTCCCCATGGAGCGACCCTGAACCAACCGCAGAACCGACGCAACCGACTTACCCGGCGTACCCGTCAATGGGGTGAGGGACCTCGGGAGGAGCCGCATGCGCGTGGATGACACGCAGGACTACGTCGAGTTCGTCTCGGCGCGGTTGGCGCGCTGGCATCGCGCCGCGTACCTGCTCTGCGGGGACGAGCACCGCGCCGACGACCTGGTGCAGACGACGGTAACCA
This sequence comes from Micromonospora sp. CPCC 206061, assembly GCF_036906915.1. Lineage (NCBI taxonomy): Bacteria > Bacillati > Actinomycetota > Actinomycetes > Micromonosporales > Micromonosporaceae > Micromonospora > Micromonospora sp. CPCC 206061. The sequence continues at coordinate 28,491 of NZ_JBAKHX010000083.1, read as the reverse complement.
AGCTGTACGTGCATTGGAAGCGGGCCCGGGCTGCCGACAACCTCGACGGCTACGTGCACCGGATGCTGGTGCGTGCGTTCATCGACGAGCGCCGGCTGGCGTGGTCGAAGGTGTGGCTGATGTCGGCCACCCCGGAGCGCCACGGGGCGGGTGACACCGGGGTCGAGGATCGCGACCTGGTGGTGCGCGCGCTGGATGCGCTGCCCAAAGGGCAGCGCACGGTGCTGGTCATGCGGTTTCTGTGCGACATGCCGGTGGAGGAGGTCGCCGCGGCGATGCGGTGCTCCACAGGCAACGTCAAGGCACAGACCTCCCGCGGACTCGCGACGCTGCGGGAACGGCTGGGTGGCGAGCTGGCTGGCGCCCTGCCAGGAGGAGATCGAGGAATGGGATGAGGAACGACACAGAAGACAGGGCGCAGGACGTACGCGTACTGCTGGAGGGCGCCCATGTGCCGCCGCCCCGCGTCGACCTCGAGCGGGCGGTGGAGTCGGGCGTGCGGGTCAAGCGCCGGCGCTGGTACGCGGCGGCCGGCGGGGTGACCGCCCTGGCCATGGTCGGCACGTTCGCGTTGACCCAGGCCCTCGGTTCGCCGTTGGCGGAGGGGCCGGACGGTGTGGACACGCTCGTCGGTGACTCCGCCAAGCCGTACTCCGACTGCACGGTGAACGCGCTGCCGATGCCGGACGAGCAGGAGTTCGCCGGGTACGTTGCCGCGGACCCGACCGGCAGGTACGCCGTCGGGGGCGTGGCCGGTCCGAACGGGGAAACCCGTCCGGTGCTGTGGACCGACGGGAAACCGCAGGTCCTGAAGGTGCGGGCGAAGTCGGCCGAGGCGCGTGACGTCAACGCGGCGGGGGTGGTGGTCGGCTCGGCGACGGCGGAGACCGGGCGCGAGTTCGCCTGGCTGTACCGCGACGGCAAGGTACGCGAGCTGGAGACGCCGGATCTCTCCGGGTCGGTGATCGCGCGAGCGATCACCGAGCGTGGCGACGTGCTCGGTGACGTCTGGACCTCCAGGCGGTCCGCCACGGTCTTCTGGAAGGGCGACGACCTGGACGCGGTGGTACAGGTCAAGCTGCCCGGCGACGTCGGCGCGCGCGACCTCGACGAGGACGGCGCGATGGTCGGCGGCACCCAGTTGGAGGCCGACGGCAAGGCGGGCCGGCCGATGGCTTGGGCGCTCGACGGCGCGCCGAAGCCGCTCGCCCTGCCCGAGGGCTTCACGGGCGGCCAGGCGACGGCGGTCCGCGGCGGATGGGCGGTCGGCTGGGTCAGCAAGGCGCCGCCAGAGACGACCGAGCCGTCCGTGTCGCGGCCGGGAGGTGTGGAGCCGGCAGCGCCCGCGAATGAGTCGCAGACCTACATCCCGGCCCGCTGGGAGCTCGCCACCGGCGCGGTCACCACGTGGCCGGACCGCGTGGGGCCGGCGGAGGCGGTCAACGCGGCCGGCTGGGTCGTGCTGACCTCACCGCCCAACGGCGGGTCGGCCGCCGTGGTCCGGGACGGTCAGGTGTACGAGCTGGACGAGTCGGAGAACGGCTTTCCGATGACGCTCAGCGACGACGGCCGCCGCCTGTACGGCATGCCGATCGGCAACGACCGCGCCGGCCTGGACCTGCTGTCCTGGAACTGCTGAGGCACCCGCCTCAACGGGTGCCGCGGTGTAGCGAGCGGGGGCGGGGGCCGCTGGCACGATGGCGGGCGCCGGCCGCCTCGGCCAGTAGGTCGGCCAGGTCGTCGAAGCCGTCGCGGACCAGCCCGACGGTCACCCGCACATGGTCGCCGAGTGGGTCGCCGAGTGGGTCGCCGAGCGGGTCGCCGAGCGGCCGCACCTGAAACGGCCCGCCGGGCGCCACGGCCACACCGTGCGCGGCCAGGGTCAGCAGCGCCACCTGCTCGTCCCGGACCGGTACCCACATGTTGATGCCATCGGCGGCGGTCGCGGCGACGCCCCGTTTGGCGAGCGCCGCGGACAGCAGTGTGCGCCGCCGGGCGTACTCCATCCTCGCGGTCGTGACTGCCCGCGTGGTCGCGGCGTCCGTGAGCAGGTCGACGAGCACCGCTTGAAGCACCCGGCTGGACCAGCCGGGGCCGAGTAGCCGGCGGTCGGCGACCGCCGCGATCAGCGCGCCCGGCCCGCCGACGGCGGCGAGCCGCAGGTCGGGGCCGTGGCTCTTGGAGAAGCTGCGCACGTGCAGGACCTGGTCGGGCAGGTGCGCGCCGAGTGAGACCGCCGGCGCGGTGGCGATGTCGCCGACGTGGTCGTCCTCCACGACGATCACCGAGGGGTGGTCGGCCAGCACCGCCGCGAGCTCCCCGGCGCGCGCGGGGGTCATCGACACGCCGGTGGGGTTGTGCGCGCGCGGCTGGAGGAGCACCGCGGCGGGAGCGCACGCCAGCGCCGCCGCCAGGGCGGCGGGTTCGATCCCGGCCGCGTCCATGGTCACGGGTACCGGGACAGCGCCGGCCTGTTCCAGCAGGTCGAGCAGCGGTGGAAAGGTCGGGTTCTCCACGACGACGTGGGCGCCGAGCCGTACCGTGGCGGTGATGATCCGGTCGAGCGCGTCGAGGGCGCCGTCGACGACGGTCAGCTGCTGCGGCCGGAACGGCCACCGTTCGCGCAGCACCGCCTCCAGACGGGGCAGGACCGGCTCTTCCAGGTACGAGGTGGTGAGGCGCGTGTCGCCGATCCGCCGCAGCGCGGGCGCGAGGTCGGGGAGCAGGTCGTGATCGGGCACGCCGGTGGAAAAGTCGTGCGGCAGCGTGGACGGGCTGGCGGTGAGCCGGGCGTACCGGAGCTTCTGGCGTGGTCTGCCGGGTGTCGTCACGAACGTCCCGGAACGTCCCCTGGTCTGGATCGCGCCCGCGCCGGCGAGGGAGCGCCACGCCTCGCTGACGGTCGTGGGGCTGATCCCGAGCGCCTGCGCGACCGAGCGCACGGTGGGGAGGCGGGCACCCGCGGGCAGCTCACCGGCGTGCACGAGGCGGCTCACCGCGGCGGCGATGCCACGCGCGCTTCGGTCGTTGACCGCACCGGCGATGAGCTGGAGCATGTAACTTCTCCGCAATGAGCTGTTACGAATCGGCCATTGTCCGCCTGGACTTGTGTCACTAAAGTCCTACGCCATCAGCTGCGAAAAGCCAACAGGGGAAGCCGGGAGATGATCATGGCAGACCTCATCCGAGCCGCTCTCGTGCAGACGAACTGGACCGGCGACAAGGAATCGATGATCAAGGCGCACGAAGAGTACGCCCGGCAGGCGGCCGCCCAGGGCGCCAAGGTCATCTGTTTCCAGGAACTCTTCTACGGTCCGTACTTCTGCCAGGTGCAGGACAAGGAGTACTACTCCTACGCGGAGTCGATCCCCGGCCCGACGACCGAGCGCTTCCAAGCACTGGCCGCCGAGCTGGGCATGGTGATGATCCTGCCGATGTACGAGCAGGAGCAGCCCGGGGTCCTGTACAACACCGCCGCGGTGGTCGACGCCGACGGCACCTACCTGGGCAAGTACCGCAAGACCCACATCCCGCAGGTCAAGGGCTTCTGGGAGAAGTTCTACTTCCGTCCCGGCAACCTCGGGTACCCCACGTTCGACACCGCCGTCGGCCGGATCGGCGTGTACATCTGCTACGACCGGCACTTCCCGGAGGGCTGGCGGGCGCTCGGCCTCGGCGGGGCGACGATCGTGTTCAACCCGTCGGCGACGCACCGGGGGCTGTCCGGGTACCTGTGGCAGCTGGAGCAGCCGGCGAGCGCGGTGGCCAACGAGTACTTCATCGGCGCGATCAACCGGGTCGGCATCGAGGAGCTCGGCGACAACGACTTCTACGGCACGTCGTACTTCGTCGACCCCGAGGGCAAGTTCGTCGGCGAGACCGGCGACCCGTACCAGCCCGAGCTGATCGTCCGCGACCTCGACCTGGGCCTGCTCGCCGAGGTGCGCGACCGGTGGGCGTTCTACCGCGACCGCCGCCCGGACGCCTACGACGGCCTCGTCCAGCCCTGAGGGGGGACCACACCATGACTTTGCTGATCGCCGGGGGCACAGTGATCGGCCCCACCGGCGCCATCGCCGCCGACGTGCTGGTCGACGGCGAGACCATCGCCGCCGTGCTGGCGCCCGGCACCGGCCCTTCCGAGGGCGTCGAGGTCGTGGACGCGTCCGGGAAGTACGTCATCCCGGGCGGGATCGACGCGCACACGCACATGGAGCTGCCATTCGGTGGCACGGCCGCCAGCGACACGTTCGACACCGGCACCCGGGCGGCCGCGCACGGCGGCACCACCACGATCATCGACTTCGCGGTGCAGCGCACCGGCGAGGTGGTGCATGACGGGCTCGCCGCCTGGCACGCCAAGGCCGACGGCAACTGCCATATCGACTACGCCTTCCACATGATCCTCGGTGGCGTCGACGACGACTCGCTCAAGGCCATGGACCAGCTCGTCGCCGACGAGGGCGTCACGAGCTTCAAGCTTTTCATGGCGTACCCGGGGGTGTTCTACTCCGACGACGGGCAGATCCTGCGGGCGATGCAGAAGGCCCGCGACAACGGTTCGATGATCATGATGCACGCGGAGAACGGCATCGCGATCGACGTGCTGGTGCGGCAGGCCCTCGCGCGCGGTGAGACCGACCCCATCTATCACGGCATCACCCGGCCGGAGGCGCTCGAAGCGGAGGCCACGCACCGGGCGATCGCGCTCGCAGAGGTGGCGCAGGACTGTCCACTGTACATCGTGCACCTGTCGGCCAGCCGGGCGCTCGAACACGTGGCCGCCGCCCGTGACGCCGGGCGCAACGTCTTCGCCGAGACCTGCCCGCAGTACCTGTACCTGACGCTCGAAGACCAGCTCGGGGCGCCCGGGTTCGAGGGCGCCAAGTGGGTCTGCTCGACACCGCTGCGCAGCAAGCACGAGAACCACCAGCGCGACCTGTGGCGCGGCCTGCGCAGCAACGACCTCGCGATCGTGTCCACGGACCACTGTCCATTCTGCTTCAAGGACCAGAAGGAACTCGGCGTCGGGGACTTCTCGAAGATTCCGAACGGCATCGGGGGCGTCGAGCACCGGGTCGACCTCGTCTACCAGGGCGTGGTCGACGGCAAGCTGTCGCTGGAACGCTGGGTCGAGACCATCTCGACGACACCGGCGCGGATGTTCGGCCTGTACCCGAAAAAGGGCGTCATCGCGCCCGGCTCGGACGCCGACATCGTGCTCTACGACCCGAACGGGCGCACCCGGATCAGCGTCGAGACGCATCACATGAACATGGACCACTCCGCGTACGAGGGGTACGAGATCGCCGGCAAGGTCGATACCGTGCTCTCCCGCGGCGAGGTCATCGTGTCCGACGGCGCGTACCACGGCGCCAAGGGGCGCGGCCGGTACCTGCGCCGTGGCCTGTCGAGCTATCTGGTGTGATGCCCATGCGCACAGTGAAGCACTGGATCGGTGGCTCCCTTGTGGACGGCGCCGGCGAGCGCCGGTTGCCGGTGTACGACCCGGCCACCGGCGAGACACAGGCCGAGGTGGTCGCGGCGACAGCCGACGAGGTACGGGCCGCGGTGCGGGCGGCGCTCGACGCGCAACCCGCGTGGCGGGCCGCGTCGCTGTCCCGCCGTGCCGAGGTGATGTTCCGGTTCCGCGACCTCGTCGACGCCAACCGCCTCCAGATCGCGTCGCTGCTCTCCGCCGAGCACGGCAAGACCGTGGCCGACGCGGGCGGCGAGGTGGCCCGAGGGTTGGAAAACGTCGAGTTCGCGGCCGGCGCGCCGCACCTGCTCAAGGGCGGATACAGCGAGCAGGCCGCCACCGGCGTCGACGTGTACTCGATCCGGCAGCCGCTCGGCGTGGTCGCCGGCATCACGCCGTTCAACTTCCCGGCCATGGTGCCGATGTGGATGTTCTGCAACGCGCTGGTGGCGGGCAACACGTTCGTGCTCAAGCCCAGCGAGAAGGACCCGTCGGTATCGCTACTGCTGGCCGACCTGCTGCGGCGGGCCGGGCTGCCTGACGGCGCCTTCAACGTCGTGCAGGGCGACAAGCTGGCCGTCGACGCGCTCATCGCCGACCCCGATGTCCAAGCACTGTCCTTTGTGGGCTCGACTCCCGTGGCGCGCGCCATCTACGAGGCGGGCACCCGGGCGGGCAAGCGCGTACAGGCGCTCGGCGGCGCGAAGAACCACATGGTGGTGCTGCCGGACGCCGACGTGGACGCCGCCGCTGACGCGGCGGTGTCCGCCGGCTTCGGGTCGGCGGGGGAGCGGTGCATGGCCGTCTCCGTGGTGGTCGCGGTCGGATCGGCGGGCGACGCCCTGGTACCGGCCATCGCGTCCCGCCTCGAAAAGATCCGCGTCGGCCCGGCCAGCGACCCCGACGCCGAGATGGGTCCCCTGATCACCGGTTCTCACCGGGACCGCGTCGCTGGTTTCCTGGACGAGACGGGTGGCCAGGTGGTCGTCGACGGTCGGCAGGCGACGGCAGCGGAAGGCCCGGGCTTCTTCCTCGGGCCGTCCCTTGTGGACCATGTGGAAGCCGGGTCGGCGTTCTACACCGAGGAGATCTTCGGGCCGGTGCTGTCGGTCGTGCGGGTCGACACGTACGACGAGGCGCTGAAGCTGGTCAACGACAACCCGTACGGCAACGGCACGGCCATCTTCACTCGCGACGGCGGCGCGGCGAGGCGATTCCAGTACGACGCGGTGTGCGGCATGGTCGGCGTCAACGTGCCGATCCCCGTGCCGGTGGCGTACTACAGCTTCGGCGGCTGGAAGGCGTCGCTCTTCGGCGACCTGCACATGTATGGGCCGGAAGGATTGCAGTTCTACACGCGTACCAAGGTGGTCACCTCGCGGTGGCCAGATCCAGCGACATCCGAGGTTGACCTCGGCTTTCCGAAGGTGAGGTGACGACCACAATGGACATTGGCGTCGTCTTCCAGTGCGACCCGCCGGCGTCGGCGGTGGTCGACCTGGCGAAGAAGGCCGAGGCGGCCGGGTTCAGTCACGTGTGGACGTTCGACTCGCACCTGCTGTGGCAGGAGCCGTTCGTCATCTACTCGCAGATCCTCGCGCAGACCTCACGGGTGGTGGTTGGGCCGATGGTGACCAACCCCGGCACCCGCGACTGGACCGTCACCGCGTCGCTGTTCGCCACCCTCAACGAGATGTACGGCAACCGCACCGTCTGCGGCATCGGCCGGGGCGACTCGGCGCTGCGGACGCTCGGCTACCCGCCCACCACCGTCAAGGAGCTGGGCGAGTGCGTCAACGTCATCCGCGATCTCGCCAACGGGCGGAGCGCCTCCTACCGCGGCACCGAGGTCCACTTCCCGTGGGTCAAGGACGGCTCGCTCGAGGTGTGGGTGGCCGCGTACGGGCCGAAGGCGCTCGCGCTGACCGGGCAGGTGGGTGACGGGTACATCCTTCAGCTCGCCGACCCCGACATCGCGGCGTGGATGATCTCGTCGGTGCGGGCGGCGGCCGAGAAAGCCGGACGCGACCCATCCGCCATCAAGTTCTGCGTGGCGGCGCCCGCGTACGTCGGCGACGACCTCGACCACCAGCGCGAGCAGACCCGCTGGTTCGGCGGCATGGTCGGCAACCACGTCGCCGACATCGTCGGGCGGTACGGCTCCTCAGGGGCGGTGCCGCAGGCGCTCACCGACTACATCAGGGACCGGCAGGGGTACGACTACTCGGAGCACGGGCGGGCCGGCAACACGCACACCGACTTCGTACCCGACGAGATCGTCGACCGGTTCTGCGTCCTCGGCCCGATCTCGGCGCACCTCGAAAAGCTGCGCGCGTTGCGAGACCTCGGCGTCGACCAGTTCGCCCTGTACCTCCAGCACGACGACAAGGAGCACACGCTCGCGGCGTACGGCGAGCACATCATCCCCGCCTTCGCCGCCACCCCCGCGCCCGCATGAGACGTCGGCTGCGGGTCACCCTCGGCGCGGTCGCCGCGCTGCTGCTCGGCGCGGCGCTGTGGGAGGGGTACAAGGCGGTCGGCAGCGCCGACGGCGCGAGCGTTTTCGGAGTACGCGTGCTGCCGCGCGCCGACGACAGCGCCATGCCGCACGTGCTCGACATCCTGCGGCGCTTCGGCCAGCCGGAGCTGGCCGGCGGCGACCCGATCTGGCTGGTGGTGCTCGACGCATGCCTTTTCACGCTGCGCAGCGTGGCCGTCGGGTTCGGGGTCGGCGCGGTGATCGGGCTGGTCCTGGCCGTGGTGATGCAGCGGTTCCGGGTCGTCGAGCGCGGGCTGCTGCCGTACGTGATCCTCTCCCAGACCGTGCCGTTGATCGCCCTCGCGCCGGTGATCGCCGGCTGGGGCGGCAAGCTGTCGCTCGGCTCGTACCCCTGGCAGCCCTGGATGTCGGTCGCCACGATCGGCGCGTATCTGGCGTTCTTCCCGGTCGCGGTCGGCATGCTGCGCGGGCTGCACTCGCCGGCGGCGATCGCCGAGGAGCTGATGCACAGCTACGCCGCCGGCTGGTGGCGCACGCTGGTCAAGCTCCGGCTGCCGGCCAGTACCCCGTACCTGTTCCCGGCGTTGCGGCTCGCGGGCGCCGCGGCCGTCGTCGGGGCGGTCGTCGGGGAGATCTCCACGGGCACGCGCGGCGGCATCGGCCGCCTGGTGATCGAGTACTCCCGAGAGGCGACCGGCGACCCGGCGAAGGTGTACACCGCGATGATCGGCGCGGCGCTGCTCGGCCTCGCGGTGGCCGCGCTGGTCGGCGCGGCTGAGTTTCTGCTCAACAGACGACGGAGGGTGCTGGTATGAGCTACCCCACGAAAGCGCTCCGCAGCGCTCCACGTTTTCGCGGGGGCCCCGCATGACGGCGGTGGACCTGTCAGGGGTCGGCAAGGTCTTCAACGCTGGCCGGGCCGACCAGGTGGTGGCGCTGACCGGCGTCGACCTAACCGTCGAGAGTGGACAGTTTGTGTCCCTGATCGGCCCGTCCGGCTGCGGGAAGTCGACGCTGCTGCGGCTCGTGGCCGACCTGATCCGGCCCACGACCGGCACGCTCACGGTCGCCGGCAAGCCGGCCCGCAAGGCGCGGCTCGACCAGGAGTACGGCATCGCGTTCCAGCAGGCCGGCCTCTTCGAGTGGCGGACCGTGCTGCGCAACGTCGAGCTGCCCCTGGAACTGCGCGGCACCGGCCGGCGTGAACGGAAGCGGCGCGCCGAGGAGATGCTGGAGCTGGTGGGGCTGTCGGACTTCGCGGCGCACTACCCGGCTCAACTGTCCGGCGGCATGCAGCAGCGCGTGGCAATCGCGCGGGCGCTCGCGGTACATCCCCCGTTGCTTCTGATGGACGAACCGTTCGGTGCGCTCGACGAGATGACCCGCGAGCGCCTTCAGGACGAGCTGTTGCGGATCTGCGCGCAGACCGGCACCAGCACGATCTTCGTGACGCACTCGATCCCCGAGGCGGTGTACCTATCCGACCGGGTCGTGGTGATGTCGGCGCGCCCGGGCCGGATCACCGACGTCATCGAGATCGACCTGGGCCCGCGCTCGGAGGCCACCCGGCAGTCAGCGGGGTTCTTCGCCGGCATCACCAAGGTTCGGCGCGCCCTTCGCGGTAGCCCCGCGCCCGCGTCCGCGGAGGTGCCGGCATGAACCACTCGGCGGGCCCAGCATGAACCACCCAACGAAAACGCTCCGCTTCGCTCCACGTTTCCGCCGGGGCCCGGGGTGACCGCCGCCGTCGACAAGATCGCCGCGGCGGATCCGACCGCGCCGGTCGTCGTGGGCCGCCGCCGGCGCTCGCGTGGCCTGGTGCGCGGCCTGCTGCCGCCGTTGCTCGTGGGGATCGGCGGCTTGGCCCTGTGGGAGCTGACGGTCAAGGTCGGGCGGGTAGCGCCGTTCATCCTGCCCGCACCGTCGGCGATCTGGGAGCAGTTCTGGCTCAGCCGCTCGGTGATCTGGCAGACCGGCCTCGCCACCGGCGCCAACGCCCTCGTCGGCCTGATCGCGGGCGCGGTGGTCGGCATCCTGGCGGCGATGGCTGCGAGCCGGTTCCGGCTGCTCGGCGAGGCGTCGATCCCGGTCGCGGCCGCCCTCAACGCGCTGCCGATCATCGCGCTCGCCCCGATCCTCAACAACATGTTCGACTCGACCAGCAGCATCCCCCGCCGCGTCGTCGTCTCGATCGTGGTCTTCTTCCCGGTCTTCATCAACACGTTGCGCGGGCTCCGCGAGGTCAACCCGACCCACCGGGAGCTCATGGACAGCTACGCCGCCAGCGGCTGGACGTTCACCCGTCTGGTACGGCTGCCCGGCGCGCTCCCCTTCGTCTTCACCGGTCTTCGCCAGGCGTCCTCCCTGGCGGTGATCGCGGCGGTGGTCGCGGAGTACTTCGGCGGTCTGCAGGACGGCCTCGGCTCCCGCATCACCTCGGCGGCGTCCAACACCGCGTACCCCCGCGCGTGGGCCTTCGTGGTCGGCGCGTGCGTGCTCGGCTTGGTCTTCTACGCCGTCTCGCTCGGATTGGAGCGGCTCGCCACGCCGTGGCGGCGTTCCAGATAACTAACCCATGGAGGATGCGATGAGAAGACGGTTGATAGGTGGGGCGTTGGCGGGCGCCCTGTTGCTGGCGGGCTGCGGGACGGCCGACGACTCCTCCTCCGGGGGGAGCACCGGGGGTACGACCGCGGTGAAGCTCCAGCTGCAATGGTTCGTACAGGCCCAGTTCGCCGGGTACATCGCGGCGGTCGACAAGGGCTTCTACTCCGAGCAGGGCCTCGACGTCCAGATCCTGGAGGGCGGCGTCGACATCGTGCCGCAGACCGTCCTCGCCCAGGGACAGGCCGACTTCGCGGTCTCCTGGGTGCCCAAGGCGCTCGCCTCCCGCGAGCAGGGCGCCGAGATCACCGAGATCGCGCAGGTGTTCCAGCGCTCCGGCACCTACCAGGTCTCGTTCAAGGACAGCAACATCTCTTCGCCCGCCGACCTTCGCGGCAAGAAGGTGGGAAACTGGGGCTTCGGCAACGAGTTCGAGCTGTTCGCCGGGATGACCAAGGCCGGGCTCGACCCGGGCAAGGACGTCACACTGGTGCAGCAGCAGTTCGACATGCAAGCCTTGCTGCGCCGCGACATCGACGCCGCGCAGGCGATGAGCTACAACGAGTACGCCCAGCTGCTGGAGGCCAAGAACCCGGCGACCGGCAAGCTGTACCAGCCGTCCGACTTTACCGTGCTCGACTGGAACACGGTCGGCACGGCGATGCTGCAGGACGCGGTGTGGGCAAACAGCGCCAAGCTGTCGTCTGACAAGGCCTACCAGGAGACGGCGGTCAAGTTCCTGACCGGCTCGTTGAAGGGGTGGGCGTACTGCCGCGACAACGCCGCGGAGTGCCGCGACATGGTCGTGAAGAAGGGCTCCAAGCTTGGTGCCAGCCACCAGCTGTGGCAGATGAACGAGGTCAACAAGCTGGTGTGGCCCTCGCCTGGCGGGGTCGGGTTGCTGAACGAGACGGCGTGGAAGGCGACGGTGGATCTGGCGCTGACCACGAAGAACCAGGACGGCCAGACGGTCATCACGAAGCAGCCCTCGGGGACGGCGTACACGAACGAGTACGTCCAGAAGGCCATCGACTCGCTGAAGTCGTCGGGCACGGACGTGACGGGTTCGACGTTCAAGCCGGAGACGGTGACGTTGAACGAGGGCGGCGCGTAGCGCGCTCCGCTTTTCGTCGATCAAGGGCAAACGCACGTGGTTCGATCTCTGATCCACGTGCGTTTGCCCTTGATCAGTGGGATGTCCCTTGATCGCCGCGGTGGTTCCGGCGCGCGCGCCCGGCAGCGGGCCGGGCGCGCCGCGCGGCGGTGGCCTGCTCGTGGATGGATGGCGGGATATACCTACTAGACCGATGGGGTTTGTGGGGTGTACTCACCGAGCAGACGGTCGGTGGGGCCGTCGACGTGCCCGTCGCCGCCCGCCCTCGCCGCCCGCCGGCCGCCGTCGATCAAGGAGATTTGCGTCGATCAAGGGCGAATGCACGTGGAAAAGAGATCCAACCACGTGCATTCGCCCTTGATCGACGGGACAGGCGCGCGCCGCGGCGGCGCGCCGCGCCGGGCCGGGTCCGGGTATGGGTGCGGGTGTGGGCGCGGGGTGGCCCGCGCCCACACAGGACCTCTAGCGTTTTACGTCGATGACTAGGCGGGTTGGGTTGGTCAGGAGCATGACGCGGAAGCCCTTGCGCGCCTCGGTGTCGATGAAGCCGGACACCGTCCCGTTCTCGTACACCTTGAACGTCACGTTCGACGGTCGCTGCCCGGTCACGGACCCGACCTGCGTGGTCATGCCGGTGAAACCGACGAAGACGCGCGTCGGGGTGGCCCGCACGTACGCCACGTCGATCAGCGGGAACTTCGCGGTGCTGAGGTCGAAGACGTACCGGTCGTAGCCGGGGTGCCACCCGAACCGGACCCCACTGACGCGAACCACGTCGGCGTCGCTGCCGCCCTGCCAGCGCGCGGTGCCGAACGGCTGGGTCGGCTGGTGCGCCACGTCCACGGCGATCCGCGGCGGGTTCGTCAGGCGCAGTACGCGGAAGCCGAGCGCGTCGGACAGCCCGAGGCCGGCGATGACCCGACCCTCGAAGGCGCCGCCGAGCTTGATCTGCCGCAGCGTCGGGTAACGCGGGGTAGCGGCGTAGTTGTGCAGTTTGGGGGCGTCCGCTCCGTCGAAGACGATCCGCAGGTCGGCGGGGCCTTCGAGCGGGATCTGCGTGCCCGTGCCGATGCCGACCAGCGGCGCGTACTCGACCCGGTAGCCGGGCGTGCCGCCACCGGAGAAGTCGAAGACGACCCGGTCGTATCTGTCGTGCCGCGCGTGGCGCACGCCGACGAGGCTGACCTGCCCCGTGCTGCTGGTGGCCTCGCCGGTGACCGGCGCTGTCCTGGTGGGTGCCGGCAGGTCGCCGCCCCCCGCGGCTGCGCTGGCCGTTGTCGCGAATCCCGTAGCGAGCAGGCCCGCGAGCGCCAGCGCTCCGGCCCGGTACCGAGTGATCAACATGTCGCCATCCTTATTTCGTGGTGTGGCATGACGACGCCGGACAGTGATGATCGGTTTACCCGAGCAATGTCGTGATGGCGACAAGCGTGCCGGCGGCGGCCAGCGTGGTGAGCACGACGGCGTCGCGGGCCAGGCCGGGGGCCTGGCCGTAGCGGGCGGCGAAGACGAACACGTTCTGCGCCGTCGGCAGGGCGGACGTGACGACCGCGGCGAGCAGCGTCGGCCCCTCAAGGCCGAGGATGAAATGGCCGATGAGGTACGCCAGCGCGGGCTGCACGATCACCTTGAGGACGACCGCCGTGTACCGGTGCCACGCGTCCGGCCCGGGTGCGAGAGGGCGGCTGCCGCGCAGTGACATGCCGAGGGCGAGCAGCGCCAGCGGCACCGCGGCCTGGCCGATCAGCTCGAACGGGCGCAGCGCCTCTTCGGGCGGGTCCCACCCGGAGGCGGCTACCGCGAGACCGGCCGCCGAGGCGAGCATGATCGGGCTGCGCAGCGGCAGTCCCGCCCACTGCCGCGCCGACGGTTTGCGCCCCGCCGAGATCGCGTCGAGCACCGCGAGCCCGAGCGGCGCGTACAGCAGCGTCTGGAACAGCAGCACGGGTGCGATGAACGAGACGTCGCCGAGCACGTACGCGGCGACCGGGATGCCGAGGTTGCCCGCGTTGACGTAGGAGGAGGCGAGCGCCCCCACCGCGGTCTCGCCGTGATCCGGCTCCGCGCGGCGCCGGCTGAAGAGCACCGCCAGCCCCACGTAGGTGGCCGCCACGATGACGGTGCTGAGCACGAACGCGGCCAGTGCGCCGGTGAACACCTCGCCCAGCGACGACGTGGCGAGCGTGGTGAACAGCAGCGCGGGTGTCGCGATGAAGAAGACCAGCCGCGCGAGCACCGTCGTGCCGCCGGGACCGAGCAACCCGTACCGTCCGATGAGGTACCCGACCGCCGTGACGGCCCAGATGGCCGCGAATCCGGTCAGCACCCCACGCACCGGGTAAGCATGCCCGTCTCGCCGTGCGGCATCATCAAGATATGGATCACGCCACGTTCCTCTTCGACGGTGACTGCGCGTTCTGCACCAAGTGCGCGGAATTCGTGGCGCGGTGGGTGCCGACGGACGCGAACGTGCTGCCGTGGCAGTTCGCCGATCTGGAGGCGCTGGGCCTCACACCGGACGAGTGCGAGCAGGCCGTGCAGTGGGTCGCCGAGGGTACGAGGTCGGCTGGCCCGGACGCGATCGCCGACCTGCTCGCGGCCAGCAACCTGTTCTGGCGCCCGGCGGGCGCCCTGCTGCGGCTGCGGCCGGTGCGCGCGCTGGCCTGGCCGGCGTACCGGTGGGTGGCGCGCAACCGTCACAAGATGCCCGGCGGCACCGCCGCCTGCGCTGTGCCAGCGGACCGCTTCTAGGTACCGGCCGCCGCCGGAGTACGGGCGAACCGGCGGCGCACCCACTCGATGGGGCGTACGCGTTCCAGCGGGAGGAACGCGGTCATCGCCACCAGGTGCGGCGCGAACGAGATCGTGATCGTCGCGTAGGTCACCACGTGGAAGCCGTAGAAGAACGCGATGCCCCGGTATCGCCAGCGGTCGCGTACCACGAAGATCAGCGGGCTGAGCAGTTCGAACGCCACGATCCCGAACTGCGCGAGGATCAGCAGGTACGGAACCTGGGCGATGAGGTCGGCGAGGTCGGTGCCCCGCCGGATGATCGCCCGGGCGAGCACCGAGCTGGTGACCCAGTCGATCCCGCCGAAGCGCAGCTTGGCGAACGCGGCCAGGAAGTACGTGCACACCACCGAGATCTGGGTGACCCGCAGCGCCCAGCCGCCCGCTTCGGTGAGCGTGGCGTCGCCGTGCCGGGCCCGCCCGACGGTGGCCAGGGCGGCGAGCGCCACGAGGAAGCCGAACCGGTCGTGGTCCACCTTCCCGTAGCTCATCGCGATGACCATCCACTCGAAGTACAGCGCGAAGACGGTCCAGCCCAGCAGCCGCGGCGCGCGGCCGGTGGCGGCGGCGAGGGCGGTCACCAGCAGCACCCAGAAGACCCCGTGCACCAGCAGCGGAGTGGGGGTGGGCAGCGGCAGCAGCCGCCCGACCAGCAGCGGCTGGTACAGCTCGCCGGGCACCGACGCGTGCGAGCGCACCCACGGCGTGAAGATCAGCAGGTCGAGGAACACGAAGAGGTACACGAGGGTCCGGAACGCCGCGACGCGGCCGCGCGGCACCGGCGCGAACAGAGCGCGGGTCAGGGGTTCCATCGCGCCACCGTCTCGTCGGTGTGCGTACCCGTGGGCCTGCTGTCCCGCACGCCCTCGCGCCGGACAACGATCCGGACCTCGACGAGCGCCGGCGCGCCCGGGTTGTGGCTGGCGTACGCGTCGGCGACCTGGCGCAGGCGCGACGGGTCGGCCTGGTACGCGGCCATCTGGCCCTCGATCTCGGCCCGCCGGATGCCCGTGTTCCGCTCGGTGAGCGGAACGACGGCGCCGCCGCTCTCCACGCCCTCGACCCGGGTGTCGGGTGCTGGCTCGTCAGGACCGGGCGCGGTGGAGTACATCCGGAACGGTCCGAAGGGGAAGTCGTCGTCGACGCCCCAGATGGTGCCCGCCAGCAGCAGCGCGCCCGCGACCAGGGTGGCCAGCAGGCGGCCGGTGCGGCCGGCGGCGGTCAGCGTATCCATCGGACGGTGACCATACCTGACCTTCGCAACCGATCATGGGCCCGCGCGAAGGATCCGCTTTACCAGCAATATTACGTACGGAGAGAGAGCAATCGATTCCTGTGAGTTTGTCCATTGTCACATTTCTGCAACGTCCGTGCCTATTGACCGCGACGGTGGCTCCCGGGACCATCGTGACATGCGGTGTGTTGGGGGTATCCGTGTGCCCGTCGCGAGCGTCGATTTCGGCGGACCTCCGGGGCAGGCGGCGTTGCGGCCCAAATACATTTGATCGGTGGAATGTTGCTGAGAATTACATCGGCTTCACCGTGGGCAATGTCGTTTCCTGGGGAGCCGGTCCGCGTACCGAAATACGCGGCCGGATTCCGATCCTTGAAGAGGAGGACCCATGTCGGTCGTCGCCGCCTCGTCGCGAGCCGGTTGGCACGCTTCGCAGCCCACCGGCCCCGGGCGGCCACCGGCCGCACCACGCCGACCCGCTGGCGGCACGTCGCCGACGCTGACGGTCACATTCTCGATCCCGCTCTCCAGTGACGACGGCCTGACACCGCAGGCGTTCCGGCTGCTCGAGGTGGCTCGCGAGCTGGTCGAACGCGGCGAGGGCACGGTCAGCCTCGCTCCCGGGCCCGAACCCCTGCGAGCCGTCCCCGTGGCCGAAGAGCCAGTCACGGCCGCGTCCCAGCACGCGCAGCCTTCCGCGCAGTCGCCCGACGATGGCGGCGGCCTGCGCATCCTCGCCTCGTCCCGCACCGTGCTGCTCGACGGCGCGCCGCTGCGGCTGACCAGGCTGGAGTTCGACCTCCTGCTCTTCCTCGCCGAAAACCCGCGCCGGGTTTTCAGCCGCGTGCAGCTGCTGACCGGGGTGTGGGGTTACGAGCACGCCGGCGCGCGCACCGTCGACGTGCACATTCGCCGGCTGCGCTCCAAGATCGGCACCCACGTCCCGCTCGTGACGACGGTGTACGGGGTCGGGTACCGGCTCGCCGACGACGCGAAGATCTGCATCGACCCCGACGCGTGAGAGATCGCGACGCGTGAGGGTTCGGCCGATCACGCCGGCCGGCCTGGTCGAGGATCTCGCGGACCGGCTGGCCGCCGACCGGCCCGACCGCTGGCTGCGGGTCGCGGTCGACGGCGCACCAGCAACGGCACCGGGCCGCCTCGCCGGCGCGCTGGTCGACCCGCTGCGCGCGCGTGGACGGGCCGCTCTGCACGTGCCCGCGGGCGGCTTCCTGCGTCCGGCGTCGCTGCGCTACGAGTTCGGGCGCACCAACCCCGACGCGTACTACGAGGGCTGGCTCGACGAGCCGGGGCTGCGCCGCGAGGTGCTCGACCCGGTCGCGCCCGGCGGCACGGGCCTCGTCCTGCCGAGCCTGTGGGACCCGGTGACCGACCGGGCCACCCGGGCCCGGTACGAGCCGGTGCCGCGGGGCGCGGTCGTGCTGGTCAGCGGGGCGCTGCTGCTGGGCGCCGGGCTGCCGTTCGACGTGGCCGTGCACCTGGAGATGTCGCCGGCCGCGCTGGCCCGCCGCACCCCCGAGGACGACCACTGGACCCTGCCCGCCTTCGCCCGGTACGCCGACGAGGTCGGCCCAGCGGGTTTCGCGGATGTCGTGGTGCGCGTCGACGACCCGCGCCACCCCGCAATGATCACGGAGTGACGTGGGTATGTGGGAAGCATGGGGGACATCAAGGTCGGCACGGCCTCGTGGACCGACAAGACGCTGTTGGAGTCCGGGTGGTATCCGGCTGGCACCGACACAGCCGAGAAACGGCTGGCCTACTACGCCGACCGCTTCCCGCTGGTAGAGGTCGACGCCACCTACTACTCGCCGCCGGCCGAGCAGACCGCCGCGCTGTGGGCGCAGCGCACGCCGCCCGGCTTCACCTTCAACATCAAGGCCTTCAGCCTGCTGACCGGCCACCCGACCAAGGTCTCCTCGATCTACAAGGACCTGCGCCCGGAGACCGACAAGAAGAACGTGTACCCCGACGACCTGCCCCCGCAGGCGTACGAGGACGTGTGGACCCGGTTCCTGTCGGCGCTGGACCCGCTGGTCGAGGCCGGCAAGCTCGGCGCGGTGCTGTTCCAGTTCCCGCCGTGGTTCACGATCCGCAAGAGCAACAAGCAGTACCTGCTGGAGGTGGAGCGGCGGTGCCGGCCGCTGCGGGCGGTATTCGAGTTTCGGCACGCGTCGTGGTTCGAGGGCGACAATCGCGAGGAAACGCTGGACTTCCTTCGCAAACACCGGTTGCCGTACGTGTGTGTCGACATGCCGCAAGGGCACCGCTCGTCGATTCCGCCGGTGATGGAAGCGACCGCGGAACTGTCCGTGGTGCGTTTCCACGGGCACAGTGACAAGTGGACCAGCAAAAACATTTACGAGAAGTTTGGATATCTGTACTCGAAGCGGGAACTGAAGCAGTGGGCTCCGAAGCTGCGGAAACTGGCCGACCAGGCGGGTGAGACGCACGTGTTGATGAACAACTGCTACAGCGACTACGCCCAGCGAAACGCGGGCGACCTGCTCGACCTTCTCGACGAATCATGATCCTCGTCGGCACATCCGGCTGGCAGTACAGGGACTGGCGGGGGCGCTTCTATCCCGACGGGTTGCCGCAGCGGCTCTGGTTGGAGCACTACGCGGCCAGCTTCGCCACCGTCGAGGTCAACAACGCCTTCTACCGCCTGCCGGAACGTTCCACCTTCGAGCAGTGGCGGGAGCGGACTCCCGACGACTTCTGCGTCGCCGTGAAGATGAGCCGGTACCTCACGCACATCCGGCGGCTGCGTGACCCCGAGGAGCCGGTGGCGCGGTTCCTGTCACGCGCCACCGCTCTGGGTGACCGCCTCGGCCCGGTACTCGTGCAACTGCCGCCGACGCTGCGCGCCGACCCGGCGGCGCTGGACCGCGTGCTCGCCTTGTTTCCGCCCGAGGTGAAGGTGGCCGTCGAGCCGCGGCACGCGTCGTGGTGGACCGACGAGACGCGCGCGGTACTGGAGAAGCGGAACGCGGCCCTCGCCTGGGCGGACCGCAAGGGCCGGCCGGTGACGCCGCTGTGGCGCACGGCCGACTGGGCCTACCTGCGGCTGCACGAGGGGCGTGCCACGCCCCGTCCGCGGTACGGCCGGGCGGCGCTGCGGTCTTGGCTCGACCGGATCGACCAGGCAAGCCCTGGTGGTGGTGCGGACACGTACGTCTACTTCAACAACGACCCCGGCGGCGCCGCGATCGAGGACGCCGCCGCGCTGGCCCGGGCAGCGCGGCGGCGCGACTTGCCCGTTACGCGGACGCCCTGACCGTGACCTCGGTCGTCAGCTGGCGCTCGTGGTCGACCTCGCGCTCGGGACCCACCAGGACCACAGGCACCGTGTACCGGTGGTCCGCGCTCGACGCGGACAGTCGCAGCTCCAGCGCGCCAGGCTCGACCACCCGCCGTCCCGAGCGTCCGGTGAAGGCGGACAGGTCGGCGGAGAACCGGAAGTCCACGTCGCGGCTCTCGCCGGGCGGGAGCGGCACGCGGGCGTACCCGATCAGCCGGACCACCGGGCGCGCGACCTGCGCGACCGGGTCGTGGAGGTAGAGCTGCACCACGTCGGCGCCGGCGCGGTCACCGGTGTTGCGCACGGTTAGGGTCACCGTGACCTCGCCGTCGGTGGGGATCTCGATGGGGCTGTCCACTTTCGGGCCCTCCCACGCGAACGTGGTGTACGACAGGCCGTGCCCGAACGGGTAGAGCGGTGTCGGGTCCACTGTGGTCATCGCGGAGCCCTGGCCGAGCGCGGTGTTGAGGTACGTGGCCGGTTGGGCGCCGGGCCGGTGCGGCACGCTCACGGGCAGCCGCCCCGACGGACAAACCCGGCCCGAGAGCACACCGGCGACCGCCCCGGCGCCTTCCTCCCCAGGAAAGAACGCCTGCACCACCGCCGCCAGTCCGCGGAACCGCCCGAGGGCGTACGGCCGGCCGGTGAGCAGCACGGCGACGACCGGCTTGCCGGTGGCGAGCAGCGCGTCGAGCAGCTGCGCCTGTACGCCGGGCAGCGCCAGGTCTTCGGCGTCGCAGCCCTCGCCGGAGGTGCCCCGGCCGAACAGCCCCGCCCGGTCACCGAGCACCGCGACGCACACGTCGGCGCCGGCGGCCGCCGCGACCGCCTCGGTGATGCCGGAGGTGTCGTCGCCGTCGACCGCGCAGCCGGGTACATGCCGCAGGGTCGCGCCGGGCAGTTCGGCCGCGAGGGCGGCGAGGGGCGTCGGTATCTCGATGCCGAGCGGCATCTCCGGGTGCTGCGGGGCGACGTGGCTGGGGAACGTGTAGCAGCCGACGAGGCCGGTGATGCTGTCGGCGAGCGGGCCGACCAGCGCGATCCGGGCGTCGGACCGCAGCGGCAGCGCGCCGTCGTTGGCGAGCAGCACCACCGACTCCTCGGCGAGCTGGCGGGCGATGGCGCGGCTGCGCGGAGGGTCCAGATCGACGGTGCCGGCCGGGTCGCCGTCCGCACCGGCGAGCACCGGCGGGACCGGCTGCCAGTCCGGGTCGAGCAGGCCCAGTTCACACTTCTGTCGCAGCACCCGGGCCGCGGCGCGGTCGACGTCGCTCTCCGGCACGTCGCCCGCCCGTACGGCGGCGATCAGGCCGGCGCCGTAGTCGCGCGCGGCCGGCAGCTCCACGTCCATGCCGGCGCCGAGGGCGAGCGCCGCCGCGCCGGTGCCGGTCTCGGCGAGGCCGTGGTGCATCTGCAGGAACGAGATCGCGAAGTAGTCGGACACGACGGTGCCGGTGAACCCCCACGCGTCCCGCAGCAGCCCGGTCAGCAGCAACGGGTCGGCGGAGGTGGGCACGCCGTCGATCTCGGTGTACGCCGGCATGACCGACCGGGCGCCGCCCTCGCGCACCGCCATCTCGAACGGTGGCAGCAGCACGTCGGCCAGCTCGCGGGGGCCCATCTCCACGGGACCGTGGTTGCGCGCGGCGCGAGACGCGGAGTATCCGACGAAGTGCTTGAGGGTGGCCACCACGCCGGCCGACTCCAGCCCGCGCACGTAGCCGGTGCCGACGGTCGCGACCAGGTACGGGTCTTCGCCGATGCTCTCCTCGGTGCGGCCCCAGCGCGGGTCGCGCACGACGTCGAGCACCGGGGCGAGGCCCTGGTGCACGCCGAGGGCGCGCATGTCGGCGCCGACCCGGGCGGCCATCCGCTCCACCAGCTCGGGGTGGAACGTGGCGCCCCAGGCCAGCGGCGTCGGGTACACCGTGGCGCCCCACGTCATCAGGCCGGTCAGGCACTCCTCGTGGGCGACGGCCGGGATCCCGTGCCGTCCGGCGGCCACGATCTCGGCCTGCATGGCGGCCAGCGCCCGCGCGCCGAGGGCCGGGTCGACGGGCGCGGTGCCGAACGGGCGGGTGACCTGCCCGATCCCGTCGCGGATCAGCTCCTGCCAGTTCGGGGCGGCCTTGACCATCTCGTGCTGCTGGGGGGCCAGGTCGTCGGGGGTGGCGTGTGCGCCGATCCATACGCCGACGAGCTGGGCGACTTTCTCTTCCAGCGTGAGCCGGCCCAGGAGGTCGGCGACGCGTTTCTCGGCGGGGAGGGAGTGGTCTTGCCACGGCTCCCGGACCGCGACGGTTACGGTCGGTTCACTCGACTCGCTCACCGGTGTCGGTCTCCTGTCGGTCATTCATTCCCGGTAGGTTTCCGGAACAAACTTCGTCTACCGGGGTGGCTGTGTTGCCTTACGGTAACGCTTGGTTTGGCGCGGCGATAGGGCTTGACCGCCAGTTCGTGCGGTCGTAGCGTGCGCCACATCACGTTGAATTATCGGGTCGAGGCCGAAAACTTCCGGGCAGCTCAGTTCCGGATATCCCCTCGGCCCTGTCAGGGTTGGCCTTCTCGAAGGGAACCGCACACATGGCAACCCCCACGCACTACTCGCGACGATCGATACTTGGGCTGGCTGGTCTCGGTGCCGGCGCGGTCCTGCTCGGTGCCTGTTCCGGCGACGACGACGGCGGCGACTCGGGCGGCTCGGCGACCGTCGAATGGTGGCACATCGCGAACACCGAGCCGATGCTTCCCGTGTGGGACGCGATGGCGAAGGCGTACCAGTCTGCTCACTCGGGTGTGACCATCAAGATCACTCCTTTGGAGAACGAGGCCTACAAGGCCCGCCTGACCACCGTGACGCAGGCGGGCACCCCGCCGGACATCTTCCACACCTGGGGCGGCGGCGTCCTGAAGCAGCAGGTCGACGCCGGCCTCGTCAAGGACATCACCGCCGACACGGCAGATGTGCGCGGCACCATGATCGACGTCGCCATGGGGCCCTACGAGTTCGACGGCAAGGCGTACGCGTTGCCGGTCGACCAGGGCATGATCGGCTTCTGGTACAACAAGGCGCTCTTCGCCCAGGCGGGCGTCACCGCACCGCCGGCCACCTGGGGCGAGTTCCTCGACGTGATTCGCAAGCTCAAGGCGGCCAACCTCACGCCGATCGCGCTCGCCGGTAAGGACAAGTGGCCGGGCCACTACTACTGGGCCTACCTGTCCATGCGCATCGGGGGCGTCGACCTGCTCAAGCAGGCCGGTGAGGACGGCAACTTCAACAAGCCCGAGTTCGTCACGGCCGGCCAGCGCCTCAAGGAACTGGTCGACCTCGCGCCGTTCCAGAAGGGGTTCCTCGCCACCGAGTACGGCAGCCCGGACGGTCAGGCCGCCATGATGGGCAACGGCAAGGCGGCCATCGAGCTGATGGGGCAGTGGGCGCCCAGCGTGCAGGCGGAGGCGTCCGGCAAGCCCAAGGGCCTCGGCGAAAACCTCGGCTTCTTCCCGTTCCCGGCGGTCGACGGCGGCAAGGGCACGGCCACCGACGCGTTCGGCGGTGGCGGCGGCTTCGCCATCGGCAAGGACGCGCCGGACGAGGCGGTCGACTTCCTCAAGAACCTGCTGAGCATCGAAAACCAGCGCAAGGCCGCGGCCACCGGCGCGATCATCCCGGTGGTCAAGGGCGCGGAAGACGCGCTCACCGACCCGAACGCGAAGATCGTGGCGCAGACCCTGGCGTCCGCCTCCGGCTTCCAGCTCTACCTCGACCAGGCATACCCCCCCGAGGTCGGTCAGGAGGTCAACGAGACCGTCGCCCAGCTCATGGCCGGGAAGATGAGCCCGGAGAAGGTCACGCAGGCCATCACCGATGTCGCACAGCGCTGACCAGGTCACGGTGGCGCGGCCATCGCCGCGCACCGTGGCCCCTGCGCCGGCCCGCCGCCCCAAGCGGAAGGGCCGGCGCTGGCTGACCATCACGCTCTTCCTGCTGCCCGCGCTGGTGCTCTTCGGGGTACTGGTGCTGCTGCCCATGCTGCTGGCGATGTACACCAGCTTCTTCGACTGGAACGGGCTGGGCGGCCGCCCCACCGACTTCATCGGGCTGGAAAACTTCCAGCGCCTGCTCACCGACGACATCTTCCTCGGTGACCTGCGGCGCGGCGGCCTGCTGATCGTCCTGTCACTGCTGATCCAGCTCCCGCTCTCGCTCGGCATCGCCATGCTGCTCAACCAGAAACTGCGCGGTCGTGCCTTCTACCGGCTGCTGTTCTTCGTTCCGTACGTGCTCTCCGAGGTCATCACCGGTGTCCTGTTCACGATGGTGTTCTCGCCCAACCGGGGCCTCGCCGAGCACATCTTCGGATGGTTCGGGTTCGACGACGTCGGGTCCACCTGGCTGTCCGATCCCAACACCGTCATGTACTCCCTGTTCTTCGTCATGACCTGGAAGTACTTCGGGTTCCACATGATCCTGTACTTGGCCGGGCGGCAGAGCATCCCCAACGAGCTGATCGAGGCGGCACAGGTCGACGGCGCGGGAAACTGGCAGGCGTTCCGGCACGTCACACTGCCGCTGCTCGGGCCCACGATCCGCATCAGCATCTTCCTGGCCGTCATCGGCACCATCCAGCTCTTCGACCTGGTTTGGGTGCTCACCGGCGGCGGGCCGCTGCACGCGTCCGAGACGCTCGCGGTGACGATGTTCAATGACGGCTTCCGGCGGTCCGACATCGGGTACGCGAGCGCGACCAGCATCGTCATGCTGCTCATCAGCCTGGTCTTCGCGCTCGGCTACCAGCGGTTCATCATGCGCCGCGACATCGAAGGAGCGATCACCGTCATGCAGGAGAAGCGATGAGCGGCCGCCAGGGTGTGGCCGCCCGGGCACGCGGTCTCGTGCTGCACGGCGTGGTCTTCGTCATCGCCGCCGTCATCATCGTGCCGATCGCGTTCGGTGTGCTCGGCGGCTTCAAGGACAACGGGCAGCTCTCCAACAACCCGTTCGGGCTGCCGTCGCCGTGGGTGACGTCCAACTACACCGACATCCTGGTGGCGGAGGAGTTCTGGCGGCCGCTGTTCAACAGCACGCTGATAGCCGTCGCGACGACGGTCGTGGTGGTGGGAGTGTCGGCCGCGGCGGCGTACGTGTTCGCGCGGTTCGCGTTCCGGGGCCGCGAGTTCCTCTTCATGCTCTTCACGATCGGGCTGATGTTTCCGTTCGCGGTGGCGATCCTGCCGCTGTTCATCCTGCTGCGCACGATCGGCCTGCTCAACAACCCGCTCGGCGTGATCCTGCCGCAGGCCGCTTTCGGGCTCCCGGTGACGATCATCATCCTGCGGTCGTTCTTCCGGACCATTCCGGGCGAGGTGGAGGAGGCCGCGATCCTCGACGGGTGCACGCCGTTCGGCTTCTTCTGGCGCGTGCTGCTGCCGATGGCGAGGCCGGCGATCGCCACCGTCTCGGTACTGGCCATCGTGGCGAGCTGGAACAACTTCATGCTGCCGCTCGTGGTCTTCAACGATCCGAGCTGGTGGACAGTCCCTATCGGTGTACGCCAGTTCCAGGGCCAGTACTCCGACGACACCGCCAAGGTGTTGGCGTACGTGGTCCTCGCGATGGCTCCCGCGTTGGGCTTCTACGCGATAGCCGAACGCCAGCTCATCGGCGGCCTGGCAACCGGCGCCACCAAGGGCTGACCGCACCCCCCCACGCGGCGTCCGCGCCACGCGGCGTCCGCGCCGCGGCGTCCGCGCGGCGTTCGCGCCACGCGGCGTTCCGTCGATCAAGGGCAAATGCACGTGGTTGGATCTCTTTTCCACGTGCGTTCGCCCTTGATCGATGCGAACGCCCTTGATCGGTGCGCGCTTTCGCGCGTCGCTGTGCCTGGAAGAATGGCTGGGTGACGGTCCGCGGCCTGGTCGCGCCTTTGGCGCGCGGCAGCACGTACCGGCGGGGGATCCACCTGCTGCTCGGCGGCGTGATCCTGCTGCCGTACGCGCTGCTCGCACTCGCGTTCGCCCAAATGCTCGCCGATCCCGGCACCCCGATCGCCGCGACCCTCTCGCTCGCCACGGCCGCGGTGATCATCGCGGTGGTGCCCGCGTTCCTCAGCGGCACCCGTTCGCTGGAGATCGCCGCCGCGCGCGCCCTGCTCGGTGTCGACCTTCCCGACCCGCCGCCCGGCGCCGCCACCCGCGAGACCCGCGTCCGCGGCGCCCTCTGGTACGCCGTGCACCTGCTGGCCGGCGGCGCGGTCGGCGCCGCCCTGCTCGTGGCGCTGCCGATGGCGCTGATCTTCCTGGCCCAGCGGCTCGGCGTGGCCACCGAGGCGACCGCCGGGCTGCGCATCGGCCCGCTCGACGAGCACGACACCTGGGCACTCACCGGCCTGGGCCTCGCGCTGCTGATCGGCCTGGTGTACGCGATCGCCGGCCTCGGCGCCCTCGCCGCGCTCATGGCCCCGGTGCTGCTGGGCCCGTCTCCGCAGGAGCGCATCGCCGCCCTGGAAGCGCGCGCCGACCGCCTCGCCGAACGCAACCGCCTCGCCCGCGAGCTCCACGACTCGGTCGGGCACGCGCTCACCGTGACCACGTTGCAGGCGGCGGCCGCCCGCGAACTACTCGACACCGACCCGGACTTCGCCCGCAAGGCACTCACCGCGATCGAGGAGACGGGGCGCAGCGCGATGATGGAGCTCGACCACATGCTCGGCGTACTCCGCGAAGGCGACTCGCTCGCCGCTGGTGGTACTTCATCGGGCGGTGCGGCTTCGCCGGGCGCTGCCTTGCCCGGCGGCGCGGCAACGCTGGGAGGCGGTGGCCGGCGGCGGGCGCCGCAGCCGACGCTCGCCGATCTCGATCGCCTGGTCGGCGACGCGCGCGCCGCCGGCCTGGACGTGGCGGTCGAGACCGCCGGCCGGCTCGGCGACGTGCCGGCGCCGATCTCCCGGGAGGGGTACCGCATCGTGCAGGAAGGCCTGACGAACGCGGCACGGCACGCGGGCCGCGTACCGGTGACGCTGCGCGTGGTGGTGACCGCCGACCGCCTCGACATCGAACT
Source organism: Micromonospora sp. CPCC 206061 (assembly GCF_036906915.1). Taxonomy (NCBI): domain Bacteria; kingdom Bacillati; phylum Actinomycetota; class Actinomycetes; order Micromonosporales; family Micromonosporaceae; genus Micromonospora; species Micromonospora sp. CPCC 206061. The sequence goes on along the minus strand of NZ_JBAKHX010000083.1, from coordinate 2,388 downwards.
GACCAACGCGTACGACGGTGCGGGGGGCGAACCGGGTGGCGGGCGTGGGCTCGCGGGCATGCGGGAGCGGGTGACACTCTTGCGCGGCGAGCTGACAGCCGGCCGGCACGAGGACACGTGGCGGGTGGCGGCGCGGCTGCCGCTCGAATCGGCGGTGCGGCCGTGAGCACGAGCGTGCTGCTCGTCGACGACGACGAGCTGATCCGGATCGGCCTGCGGGCGATCGTCGACGCCCAGCCAGACCTGCGGGTGGTGGGCGAGGCCGCCGACGGCGCCGAGGTGCCGCCGCTGGTGGCGAAGCTGCGCCCCGACGTGGTGCTGATGGACGTCCGGATGCCGCGCATCGACGGCATCCAGGCCACCCGGCATCTGCTCGCGACCTCCGCGCAGCCGCCCCGGGTCCTGGTGGTCACCACGTTCGAGAACGACGACCACGTCTACGACGCGCTGCGCGCCGGGGCGAGCGGGTTCCTGCTCAAGCGCGCTCGCCCGCAGGAGGTCGTCGAGGCGATCCGCGTGGTCGCGCGCGGCGAGTCACTGCTCTTCCCGGCGGCCATCCGCCAGCTCGCCGCCTCGTACGGCGGCTCGGGCGCCGCCGCGACCGGTGGCGGTGCCGCCGCCGACCGCCTTCGCCGCGCCAAGCTGACCGAGCGGGAGGGCGACGTGCTGCGGCTGATGGCCGCCGGCCTGTCCAACGCGGAGATCGCCGAGGAGCTGGTGATCGGCGTCGAGACGGTGAAGACCCACGTCGGCAACGTGCTCGCGAAGCTCGGCGCCCGCGACCGCACCCAGGCCGTGATCGTGGCGTACGACTCCGGCCTCGTGACTCCGACGGGCTGACCCCGCGCGAGCTGTGCGCGCTTCCTGTCGCCAGGGCGGCACGAGACGTTCACAGCCCAGCGTGATCGGTCGCGGGCCGCGGTCCCGCGGTGGCGACACTGCCGCCGCCGAACGGCGGATCAACGCCGTGCGGCCGGAGGCAGATGAGGTGCGGCGCGCTGGTGTGGGTGGGGGTCCCTCGGGTGGGGGAGTGGGGTCACTCCTAGCTGGGAGGTGGGGGCCTCGGGTTCTCGGGATCGTGGTGGGGACACGACCTACGGGAGGACATTCGATGACTGATTGGGCTGGGCGCGCGGCCGCGGCGTGGGCGGCGCTGTACGGCACGGTCGCTCTGGTGTGGACGGTCACGGGGAGCGGGTATCCGTTTGGACCGGGCGACGACGAGCGCGGGACGAGTATGTTGCGCGGGCTGCCCGCGTCGGTGGGTGCGCCGCTGTTCGCGGCGGTGCTGCTCGCGACAGCGGTCGCGGCGCTCGCGACGACCGGTCGTCCAGCGGTACGCGGTGCCGTGCGCACCGTGTTTCTCGCCTTCGGCTGGACTGTGGTGGCGGCGCTGCTGCTCGTGGTGCCGGACGTGCGGCTGCTGACCCGGGTTGGGTACGCGCCGATGCTGATCCTCGGCGCACCTTTTGGATGGCCGCCCGTCGACTACTCCGAGGTTGTCACCTGGCCGGTCGTCAACATGGCGGTCACTGTCCTCGGTGGACTGTTGCTCGGGCGGGCGCTGCTGACGTGGCAGCTGCGCACCGCGGGGCTGTGCGAGCGGTGCGGGCGGGGCGAGTCGGCGCCACAGTGGACGTCGCCGGAGGGCGCGGCGCGGTGGGGACGCTGGGCGGCGTACCTGGCGGCGGCGGTGCCGGTGTTGTACGCGGTGAGTCGGTTCGGCTGGGCGGCTGCGGTGCTGCTCGGACTGTCGGACGCGCACCGGGAGGAGTTCGGCGGGGACGCGGTGGTGTTGGCGGGCGCCGGGCTGGGCGCGTTCGCGCTGGGCGGCGCGGTGCTGACGCTGGGGCTCGTGCAGCGCTGGGGTGAGGTGTTTCCGCGCTGGATGCTCGGGCTCGCCGGCCGGCCGGTACCGGTGAAGCTGGCTGTGGTGCCGGCGGCGATCGTCGCCGTCCTCGTCACCTCGGCGAGCCTGGGGCTTGCCAGCGCGGGCGCGCTGGCGAAGCTGGGCGGCGACAGCGCGCTCCTCGTCGCGCCTATGGCGCTGTGGCCGGCGTGGGGGCCGGCGCTGGGCGCCGCGACCCTGGCCTACTACCTGCGGCGTCGCCCGGCGTGCCCCGCCTGCGCCCCAGTTGAGCCGTCGCCGTCGCGGGCGCCGGCCGCGGGGGCTTAGGCCGTCACCACCGCATCGCCGCCTGGGCCTCGCCTCGGCTCGGCTCGATCGACAGGACAGCGGCCTAGCCGCCGATCAAGGAGGTTTTCATCGATCAAGGGCAAATGCACGTGGAAAGGAGATCGAACCACGTGCATTTGCCCTTGATCGACGGAGAGGGCGCGCGCCGCGCGCGGGGGGCGCGCGGGGGCGGGGGGCGCGCGGGGGCGGGG
>NZ_JBAKHX010000082.1:0-33487 GCF_036906915.1 Micromonospora sp. CPCC 206061 | reverse complement strand
GTCGTGATCGTCATCAGGTGCTCTCTCCTTGATCAGGAGTTACACCGATCTTTTTACACTCCCGGGCCGACGCTACGACACGCCTGGCCGTAGACCGTCCCGCGGGCGGGCATCGGGCGATAGGTAATCAGATCATCAACCCTCACCACACTCGGCGCTGCTGGCCGCGAAGCTGGCCGGACACTCCCACGCGGCGTGCCGGTGGGGGGCGTTGTTCTGACTTGGATTGCGGCTCTGGCCGTGGGGCAGTTCCGTGGGTTCCCTGCGTGACATGATGTGCGACCTGTCGAACGTGGAGGGAACACCGAGGATGGGGACGCGGTCGACGGCGACGGTCGTGCTGGTTGACGATGCGTCCGAGTCGGTGCTGTGCGATGAACGCGGTGACGGTGCGAGACTGCCCGAGGTGCGCTTCGAAAGCGCGTGGCCACCGCTCGACGGTCGCTTGGCCGATGCGCTGGCCGCCCAGCTTGGTGTGCGCGGACTGGTGCGCGAGCCGCTGGACTTCGTCACCGTCGTGATGGCGGCTCGCCCCGGGCAGGACGCCCCGGTGGGGTACCGCTGGTGTCCGCCTGCTGATGTGTACGGCCAGAAATCTGTGGTCGATCGGTTCCTTGACGAAGACAGCCGATGGCGACCTCAGTGGTATCGAGCGGGATGGGTTGAGCGCGCCGACGCATACATCGATCAGGTCCTTGCAGCGACCGGGCGCCGTCGCAGCGGCGACTCGCGACAGGTCAAGCATTGGAGCTTGTCCGCTGTACTGCGCGCGCCGGCTGACAACGGAGACGTCTTTCTCAAGAGCGTCCTGCCAGCGTATGCGCACGAGCCGGCGGTGACCTCGTGGTTGGCCAGACAGGGCTGCGGACCGTTCGCCACGATCACCGCGACTGACACGACAAGCGCCTGGTGGCTAGCGGACGACTTCGGGGGAACTGACGGGCAAACGGCGCCGCCGGCCGACCAAGCGCGCATCATGACTCAGTTGTGCCGCATTCAGGTGGCCATGCTCGATCGGACCGAGACGTTGGTCGGGCTCGGCTGCCGACTGCTCGACAACTCCGACCTTGCCGCCGCGATACCAGATTTGCTGGTTCGGGACGACCTGTGGGCTGCGCCGAAGGATCTGCGGAATCTGTACCGGGCGCTGGATGCCCACGAGGCGACGCGGCTTCGCGCACTCGGGCCTTACCTGAGACGGTGCTGCGCCGAACTGGACGCGACTGGCATCCCCCAGACCCTGCTGCACGGCGACTTCCACCCGGGCAACGCCGTGTTGCGCGAGGACGGGGTACTACTGCACGACTGGTCGTTCGCCATGATCAGTAACCCGCTGTTCGACCTCGCGTCGTGTTTCTACGACGCCACGCCTGCCCAGGCCGCGGCGGCGTTCGACGCGTACCTTGCTGGATGGTCCGGTGTCCTGGATCCGGCCACAATGCGCCGGGCCTGGCGCTACGCGGGGCCCCTTTCCGCGTTCATGGAGCTGGTGAAGTTCGTGGGCCTCGTCGACCTTGTGGGGGAGGCGTACGCGTTCAACTACTTGCCGGTCGTTTACGGGTGGGCTCGGCGCCTCATGGGCGCGGTATGAGCGTCGGACCGCTGCGGCTCTCGCGCTTTAAGGGCGTGTCAGCTGGCTCAGCGCCGACGGTCCCCACCCGGTCGGGTCGTCGCCGGGTGGCACCATCGCCAATCCCTGCCAGAGCAGGAGGATGTCCAACCAGCCCGCCTCGGCGGGGGTCAGCGGGCGCACGGATTCGTAGCCGGCAAGGAACGCCGCGCGAACCTCGGCCGACACCGGCCCCCAACTGTGGTAGCGGGTGCCGAGCAGGACCGCCGCGCGGGCCAGCTCAACGAGTCGGTGGTCATGCCGGGCCTCCTCGAAGTCGAGGATCGCGGCAACCTCCCCGCCGGCACACAAGATGTTGGCCGAGCGGAAATCGAAATGGACGAGCTGCCGCGGAAGTCGGTCTGGTGGCGCGATGGCGACCAGCCCGCGCAGCGTGTCACGAGCGGCCACCGGCAGATGGTCGACGCGTGAGTCGAGCCAGTCGGCGACCCGGGCCGCCAACGGCTTGGACGGAACGGCGAGCGCGGGAATCTGATCGGCGTCCGGGTATGCCGCCAGCGCGTCCTGCAACTGGGCCAGCACGGCTCCGGCCGCCCGCACCTGATTGAGATCGGCGGTGTCAAGGAGGTCGCCCACGATCTCGCGCTGCACGCCCATCGAGACACCGTCGACTTCGACTTGAAGACGGCCGTCTCGGCCGGGAACGGGCGCCGAAACTGGCAGTCCACGGCCGTAAAGCCAGCTCGTGAGACGCGCTGTCTCCGCCAAGCGCGGGAAACGCTCGGGAACCACCGACCACTTCGCCAGCAGCCGGCCGGACGGCGTGCCGACCCACGCCAGCGCGTTGCCGCCGCTCATCACGATCCGCTCGCAGGAGTCGATGCGAAAACCCCAGTGCTCGTCCAGCGTGCCGGCAACCCAGCGGCCGGCCGCCTGCCCCTCGCTGAAGCCGAACCTTCGGTCCAGCGCGTGGTGGGGGTCCTGTGCCTCCCACAGCATCTCCAACACCGGCGAATGCGATTCGACCACGCGGCGTATCCCATCACAGGACCGGCGGACTCCGCTCGCCCGACGCCGTCAGGCGACCACGTGGAGCCCATGAAGGGACTGACCGAGCTGATCCTCCCGCGGGGGTGCCGTCACTCCTGGCCATGGCGCCATCGTCGCCACAGGTCGCCTAGTTTCCGTGCGCCGTTCGCGATCCCGGCCGTCACCGCCGTCGCGCTCGCCGCGGCCGCGAGGATGTACGGGTCTCCGGTAGCCTCGGCCTTGGCGACATCAGCGATGCCCGAGACAATCTCGGCCGTCACCGACTCGGGGTAGCCCGCCGCCGCTTGGGGTCGGTCGGCGTCTCCGGGCTGTCCGCGACCGCCGGCGGCGTTGCCCCCACCTTTGGCTTCCCCCGCGCACTTCGGGCACTCTTTGCCTTTGGCGAAGACCTCCGGGTGGACGGGGCACACAGTGTAGTCGTTGTTGTGGACAAGGACGGGAGCGGACCCGGCTAGCACGTAGTACGTGTGGAGATCGTCCACGGTGAGGTCGTGCATGGTCTGCACACCGGCGTACGACCGGACAGCGATGACAGTAGCGACCTGCCCGTCGGCGGTGCGCAACTCGTGCCCGACCCTAAGGTCGGCCGCGTCCACCCATACCTTGGCCGTGCGGTCCCAGAACGGATGGTGGTCGGTGGTGCGGAGGACTGTCGTCGCCCGTGCGCCGGGCTTGGGCGGCATCCCATTGCCAGTCACCGCGACTGTGACATCCGTCAGATCGGTATCGCGGTTGACGTGCAGCGCGGTGACACGCTTCGCCGTCGTCTTCCCGATCATCGGGTCGGTAGCGAGGACCTTGTCACCGACCTTCACCTTGCTGATCGGCTTCCGCGATCCGTCCGCCATCCGGACGTTCGTATCCGCCCGGAAGCTGTGGCACCCGCCAGAGTTCTTTTTCGCCTTGCTCCCGGCGGCGGTGAGCTTTTTTCTTGCCTCGTCAACGGCCTCTACGACATTGTCCGCCTTCTTCTTGGCGGCCCGGAAGCCCGTGACCGCCTTCCATGCCTTCTTGACCGCACCGACGAACTCACCTATGCGGAACAGCTTCGTCCATGGGATCGCGCCGATGACCATGGAGATGCAGGACCCGAGATCGCCGTCGCCGAAGCAGCCCTTGATGTCGTTGATGCCGAGAAACTCGGCCAGGATCTGGCCGCCAGCGTCGAGAGCGACGTCGAGGACGGTCTTCTTCCGCGTCTTCTTGGCCTTCTCGTACTCCTCCTTGGAGTATCCGGCCTCGTTGAGCACCTCATCCTCGGACGGAGCGGGTGGCGCTGATGGCGTCGCGGCGGGCGGCTGGGCGCCCTTCCCGTGAACCTTTCCATCCGGCCCTACCCATTGGGTGCAGGCGTCGTCGCTGCAGTACCGCAGCCCGTCCGGGTCGGACATGGTCGTCGGATTGTTGTTCGAGTAGGCGTAGGCGTTCATCTGCTGGGGATCGGCGGAGTCGACGACGGGGTCGACGGAGATGAACCGCCCATGCCGCGGGTCGTACGCACGAGCACCGAGATGCGTCAGGCCGGTGCTAGCGTCGATGGCCCCACCCACGAAGCCCTTCTCGTCCGGCCACGTCGTCGGCTGGGTCCCCCGTGGGTTACCGAACGGGTCCTGGCGCCGCTTGCTGATTTTGAGGTTGGCCGAATCGATCGCCACCTGCGCGGTGCCGTGATGATCGCCGGCAACCCAGGTAAGACCCGTCTGGGTTCGTACCGCCACCGTGGCGCCGCCGTGGGTGTAGTAGCGAGTCGCGGTCACCGTCCCGCTCGCCCGATCCAGACGCAGCTCCTGGCTGTCCAGGTACAGCGTCGTGGCGGCAGGGTCGCGGCGCAACAGTCGCTGCCCGGCGGCATCGTAGACGAACGTCGTGGTGTCGCCGTCCTTGGTCGCCGCCGCGAGGCGACCGCCTTCGTCCCAGGTGAGCGCCTGGCCGCCGCGCGCGATCGTGTTGCCGGCCGCGTCGTACTCGAATCGCATGGCGTCCACGCCGGTGGTGGCGGACACCGCATGTGGACGGTCCGCACCCGCGGTGGGATACGTGTAGCCGGTGGTGACGTCACCGGTGGCGGTGTGGGAGACCTTGCTGAGTCGATTACCGACGAGGTCGTAGGTGAAGGATTGCCAGTACGGCGCGGGACCGCCCAGCTTGGCCTCGTCCGGGTCGGCGGCGCAGTCCCCCGTCGGAGTCCACGCCTCGGTCAGCCGGCGTAGATGGTCGTACCGGAAGCACTGCCTGTCCGCCGTTTGCGCCAACGGGGTGTCCGCGATCGATGTGACGTTTCCGATGTCGTCATATTCGTAGTGCACGTCGGACTGCATCGGCGCGGGCACTTCGGCGTCCACAATGACCCGATCGAGCCGACGGGTCGACGTGTCGTAGTACTGCGACAACCAGACTCGCTTGCTGCCGGTACCCAGTTGAAGCCGCTGCATCTCCCCGTAGCGGGTGTAGTCGGTGCTGGCGGCGTACGTCACGGTCTGCCCGTCCGGCCCGCCGTACGTGGTCAGCGGCCGTCCGGTGTCGTCGTAGGTGTGAAAGACCTCCTCGGCGAACATGCCGCCCGCCGCCGGATAGCTTTCCCCCGCAATGCTGCCGTCCGGGTTGTACGACGCGTACGAGGTGTACGTGCCGGCCAGCGCACCCTCCGAACCGGGGATGGTGATCGCCGTCTTGCGTGGCTGGTACCGGGCCGTGTACGCCAACACGGAGCTGGTGAAGGCGTTACCCTCCAAGTCATAGCTGGTGGTGGTCGCCGCGTGCCCTTTGACCACACCGCCGAGGCCGTCCGGCACGGTGTCGTACGTCCACTTGGCCATCAGTCGCCGGTGGTCGCCGCCGGAATGGAGGGTCAGCGACCGGCCTAGGGCGTCGTACGTGTAGTCGAGCCGCTGGCCCCGCGCGTCAGTGGTGGCGACGAGCTGGCCGGCCGCGTCGTAGGAGTAGCTGGCCTGGCCCTGATCAGGGTGATCAGCCCACACTCGGCGGCCGCGCAGGTCGTACCGGTACTGCCAGGTGTTGCCCGCCGCATCGGTGACCTTGGTGAGCTGCCCTGTCGGGTCGTACGCGTACCTGGTCACCTCGGACGGTCCACTGGGGCTGTCACCGCGATACTGATGCTGCTCCACCGCGCGGCCGCGGGCGTCCTGGATGGTCAAGGTCGGGGTGCCGCCCGCGGGTGGGGTGGTGTAAATGCGATCCCCGCCGTACCTGGTGACGGTGCGCCACTTGGCGACTGCGCCGCCCTTGAAGATCGATTCGACCGGCCGGCCCGCGCCGTCATACTTGGTCTCGGTGAGTCCAGGAACCTCCACATCGGACGCCCGCCACAGCTTGTCGTCAACCGGCGCGTCGTTGAAGTATGGCTCGGTGGCCTTGTACGCACGCCCCTGCGAGTCGTACCGGGTGTCGATGAGCAGCCGGCCGCCACCGACCGCTGGAGCCTGCACCTGGCGGACGCGAAGCAGCCCATCGTGGAGCTGATGACTGGTGATGTAGTTGCCGTTCGCACCGATGCGAGTGTTCGTCACCACGGTGGGCGCGTCCCGCCGGATCAGGTAGGAGAACCGCTGCGTGGGTTGGAAATTGGCGTCTCGCGGCCGATCAGGTGTCCACACCGAGACGACCCGGCCCAGTGGGTCGTAGGCGGTGTCGCTGCGCCTGCCGTTAACGTCCGTGACGGTGACAGGCTGGCCGGTCGCGGGCTCCAGGAGCCTGGTGGTGGTGAATCCCAAGGGGTTCGTCGCCACCGTCTTCGTGGTCGGGCCGCCCTCCGCCGGCGTGTGCGCGGTGCGGGTCTTGCGCCCCAGCGCGTCACCCACCTCAACTGACCGGCCATGTACGTCGTACGCCGTGGTCATCTGAAGGCCGTAGACCGGGGTCGCGCCGTCGAACCGGTCCAGAACCTCGACCTTCGTCGGGTTGCCCTTCTGCGGAGCGCCGTCCCGACCCTGCCCGTCGTAGGAGGTGTACTGGTCGGCGACAGCGTCGGCCGGGAACGAAGGCTGAGCGTCGCAGTGTACCGATACAGCCTGCACCCGTGACGGTGACGACAGCAGCCACGCGGCGGTGTTGCGGACGTAGGTGGCGCGGGTGCACAGGTCGTCGGCGGGCGCGGCCACGTCGCCGAGGTCGTTCACCTCCGTGGGTTGGCCACGGTCGTCGTACTCGGTAACCACCTTGGTCTCCCGCCGACCGCCCTCCAGCGTGGTGAACGTCCGCTCGACGGCCGGACGCACCTGGTAGGCGTGGAAGGCGTCGCGGGACGCGGTCGGCCCACGCCACACCGGCTCGGTCAGCGTCTTCGACACGACCGTGGCGCTGTCGCCGAGGAACGTGACGCTCTCCGCCTGGAGACCGTGCAGCCAGTCGTGGTCGGTGTACCTACCGCCCTCCGAGTCCTCGACCACCACCGACCGCGCGCCACCGGCGGGCGCTTCCCGGTCCCGGTTCATGCCGCGGTAGAACCGCTGCTCCGACATCGTGATTGGCCCTGCGGGGTCGCCCGGCTTACCCTGGCGGACCCGCACACGCCCGAAGCCGCGGAACTCGTTCCACGTGCGCTTGTCGTCGGGTGTGAACTCGGACGTGTCGTAGTGCCAGGCCGCACCGTCGGGATACTCGTAGGTGAACAGCTGGTCGGTGTCGCTGCTGATCCGGTCCGCGAGTGTGACGGTCTCCACCACGTACTTGTGGAACCAGTCGGTGCGCTCGGCCTGACCCGGCCGGCTCCACCTCACGGGGAAACACCGGTGGGTATTGGTGTGCGCGTTGGCCGGCATCGACGTGCCCGGCTTGCAGTTCGGCTCCGCGTACTTGACGGAGATCAGACCTCCGGACTCCGACACGACGCCGGTGATGCGGTATCGCAGCAACGGCGACAGGTGGTCTTCCTCGTACACCCGGTTCGGCAACGGATGGCCCTCGAATGTCACCGGCGGCAGTGACGCCTGGCCGCCGACCAGGCCGGTGTGGGTGATCGACCGCAACCACAGCGCCGCGGACTCCTCACCGTCGCCCGGCTTCGGGTACTGCTGTTCGAAGCTCCACCGGTCCACATCGGCCAGCGCCCCGTCACGCCGCACCTGAGTGGTGACGCTCGCCAACCGCTTCGTCGACCAGAACGTCGGAGAGTGCTTGTCCGGACAGGTCGCCGCGACACATCGCTCGTCGAGTGGCGTGTCCGGCCAGTCTTCCTTCTTCTCCAAGGTGCAGGCGCTGCCCGGCACGCACCGATCGGCAACCGCGAACACCACTCGCGCGGCCGGCGCGCTCGATGCGGTGGCGTGCAAACCGTAGTCGATGCCGGCCAGCCAGCCACCTCGAATGTAGGAGACGGCGGCGTCACCTCCGTTGAGGCCATACGCGTTGGTCTCGGTCTCGTAGCCGAACAGCATCGTGTTGCCGTTCGCATCGACCAGCTTGTCGAGGTTCCACCGCCACGCCTGCGTACAGCTCGACGCCCCGAATCCAGCGGTGGAGTGGCACGGCTCCCCCGCGTCGTCGCCGAAGACCGGCACCGTCCACGTCGACTTCGCCGCCGGCCGCGACCCGAAGAAGTACTGCACGCCCGCGACCGTTGTGATCTTCCAGTATTCGCCGTCGCGGGCACCGTTGCCGGCGCCGCCGAGCTTCTCCACCCGCGACCCGTCGTCGCTCTTGGTTCGCCACTTTCCGTCGCTGTTGCAGCAGATGAGCATGCCGCCGCCGCCGGCGTACGAAGCCGTGGCGTTGTTGCTGCGCCAGCACAGGTCACCGACCGTCGACGGCGGCGTAGTGCCGCCCTCCTTGTCCTGCGCACAGGAACCGTAGGTGCGCTCGACGAAACCGACGTTGAGGTCCCATCCGTCGCCGACCCAGGAGGGCTGGTTGTTGGTGGCGTTGGTACGGCCATCCACCGTGGACGACTGGTAGGACAGGGCCAGGTTTGGCGCCACGCCGCCCGGCACCGGCGGCACCCGCAGCGGATACGACCACGAGAAGTCACCGGCCTGCGCCGACACGCTCCACGTGGCGGACGGGGACAGTGACGTGGCCGTGGGAGTCCCACCACCCTGCGGATCGCGGCTGCCGGCTGTCTGCGGTCCGCTCAGCGCGTCGACGGAGGCCTGGTCGGCTGGGCGTGCCCCCATCGACTCCGGTGTCACCGGCACCGACGGTGTCGTCGGCAGCCCCACCGACGGTCCGGCGGCCGCAGCGGGCGTCGGTGGCTGGATCACCAGCAGCAGCGTCGCGACCAGCACCGCCGCGACAACAGACGCGATCCAGCTACGCATGCGTGGAAACGACATCAGTCACTCTCCGTTCAGGCCCGAGTTGCCCGCCGGGCGATCTCGCCGTCCGGCACCATGCCAAGGTCGACGCGTACGTCGTCGATCTCGCCGGTCAGGTGCTGTGCGGGGGCGCCGCCGAATTTGCCGCGTCCGATGGTGAGCCCGCCGACCGCCGGGTACATGGTCACGCCCTCATGCGCCCCGGTGAGCTCGCCGTTGACGTAGATGCGCAGTTGGCCGGCGGCGTGGTCGTACACCCCGGTCAGGTGTGTCCACTCGCCGAGCACCGCAGCCTTCCGGGAGCGCGCGTACCGGAACTCCGCACCATCGCTGTCCTGGGTCCACGCGCCGAACACCCAGGTGTCCAGCTCCGGCCGGTACTGCAAGGCGAAGCCGCTGTTGCGGTTGCCGTCTTGGGCCACCACCGCCTGCACCTGCGGTTCGTGGGTGAGCCGGACCCACGAGGACACCGTGAAGCTGGTGGGCGGCACGATTCCCGGATGCCGCGTGGTGGCCGAGCCCTTGTCCGCCAGCGCGACCGCCGTGCCCTTCGCACCGGTCACATAGGACACGCCACCGCTGGCGGTGGTCGGGTTCTGCCGCCACGACGAGTCGTTCACGGTTCGGTCGTCGAACGTCCAGCTGCCCAGGCTCGTCGGGCTGGTGTCGTCGTACACCTTGGCCATCTCGCCGTCCCGCAGGGCCTTCTTGAACCCGCGCACGTCGTCGACCACACCCTGGAAATACAGATCGGTGTTGGCCCAGCGGCCGCGCCCGACGCTGAGCGGCCCGCCAGCGGTCAGCGCCGAGACACCGGTCTGCGCCGCCGACAGGCGGCCGTTGACGTAGAGCCGGAGCTGGCTCGAGTCGGCGTCGTAGACCAGGCCGAGGTGTGTCCACTGCCCGGGCCACACGGTCTCCGTGGAGCGCACGGAGACCAGCGCCGGCGCGGTCGCGCTTCCGACCGACGCCGCGGCGCTCCACCGGCCGCCGGCTTCCCGGTAGAGGTAGAAGGGGCTCGCGTTGCCGGCCAGAGCCAGGACGACCTGATTCGTCGTGGGCGTGGTGGCGCCCGCCGCCACCCAGGCCGAGAACGAGTAGCTCGGGGTGGTGGCATCCAGCACCGGGCCGCTGGTCTGCGCGTACCCGCTGGCTCCGTCGAAGCGGCCCGCGGCGCCGATCCGGCCGCCGGTCCAGTCGGCGCCGCCGCTCATGGCCGCGGGGTTGGCCGGCGCGGTCGCGTTCGCGACCGCCGTGCCGGCGCCCTCGTCGAACCGCCAGTGCCCGCCGTTCGCCGCCGGCAGCGGGCACGGCTCGGGCTTGTCGAGCGTTCCACACTGGATCGGGTACGAACCGTACAGGTTCCTGATACGGTCGTCGTCCAGCCGGCCGCTGTACACCCGCACGTCGTCGACGAGTCCCGGGAAGTACTGCCCGGCTGTGCCGGCCGTGTCGCGACCACGGCCGATCTGCACGCCACCCGTGGTGTTCCAGGGCTCGTTGATCCTACCTTCGCCCTTGCGCGTGCCGTTGACGTAGAGCACCAGCGCCCCGGTGGCCTTGTCGTAGACGCCTGCCAGATGCGTCCAGGTGTCGATATCGGAGGGCAGGACGCGCACGGCGGCCTTGGTGATGGCGCCGTTCGGCTCTGGCATCTCGAACACCCACACGCCGTCGATGAACTGGTCGTTGTCGCGCCAGTGCCCGAGCCGGAACTTGCTCACCCCGCCGGCCGCGCCGTCCAGGCTGACCGCGACGAGCTTGCACTCCCATTGACCGGGCGTCAGCGGGCAGGTGCGGTCGATGCGGACCCAGGCGCTGACCGAGAAGTCGGTGTCGGTACGGATGTCGACGCCCCCGGTGGCGAGGTGCCCGCCGTTGCCGTCAAGGTCGACGGCGTTACCCAGCCGGCCCGGCACTCGGACGACACCGCTGCTGGCCAGCGTTGCGGTGCGCCGCCCTACGGCGTCCGCGGCAAGGTCACCGCTGCCCTCGTCCAGCCGCCAGTTGTGCGCGAGCGTCAGATCCCGTCCGGCCATCGCCCGGATCTCGGCGGCAAACAGCACCCGGCCGTAGACGGCGACGTCGTCGATCGCGCCGATCAGCCGGTTCTGCCGGTTGCCGCTGGACTGGCCGGCTCCGATTTGCAGTTTGCCGCCGGTGGGGAACGCGGCCTGCTGGTGCGGCTTGGCCGCGCCCGCCTGGACCCCGTTGACGTACAAGGACAGCTGCCCCGCTCCCGCGTCGTAGATGCCGACCAGGTGCGTCCACACGCCCACCTGGGCCTCCGGACCGTCTACCCGGTTCACGGTCGCCCCGGCGGCGCCGCTGACCGACATCGCGAAGGACCAGCGGCCGTCCGGGATGGCCATGAGCTGGAACAGGCTGCTGCTGGGGCCGTCCTGGGACACCACCGTGGCGCTGCCGCCGACCTGGTCGAGCTTGGCCCAGGCGGACACCGCGAAGCTGTGCCGGATGTCCACCTCGCTGGGCAGTCCGATGTGGTCGGCACCGCTGAGTCGCACGGCCCGGTCGGTCGGATCGGGGGCATCGCTCTGGCCGCTGGTCCAGGTCGGCGTGCCGGCCAGTGTCCCATTCTGTTTCCCGTCGACGCTGTCGGCGTTGCCGTCCAGCCGCCACTCCCCCAGCGCCACGTCGTCCCGGCTCACGATGGCTTGCACCTCCGCGGTGGACAGTGCCCGGCTGTAGGCGCGGACCTCGTCGATCCACCCCTTCCAGTAGCCGCCCGGCGTCCCGTTGAGGCCGCGGCCGATCGCGAGCGGCCCGCGGGCGTCGAAGCCGTCGGCGCGGTCTGCTTGGACCGGCGTGGCGCTGCCGTTTACGTACAGCCGGATCTTGCCCGCGGTGGCGTCGTAGACGGCGGCCAGGTGAGCCGGCTTGCCCAGCTGCGCGGCCTGTGCCGACTGAACTCCCGCACCGCCGGCCGGGGCGCCGGCGGCGTCCGATCCTGGCGTGGAGAACTCCCACACGCCGCCTCCGGTGGCGCGCTGCCGGTATCCGAGGAAGAACCCGCTGATCGCGCTGCCGTCCTGGGACAGGGCGCTGAGGAAGTTACCGGCGTTCGGCGCCTGGTCCAGCTGGACCCAGCCGGCGATTGTGAAGCTCTGGTCGGTACGCACAGCTGGCCCGGACGTCGCGGCGTAGTCGCCGACACCGTCGAGCGTCACCGCGCCGCCGACCGCGCCGCCGTCCGCCAGGCCGTCGCCGTCGCTGTCGCCGGTGAAGGCGGCGTCGCCGTGCAGCGCGGCCATCTCGCCGCCGGGCACCTCGTTGCGCCCGGTCGTGCCGGACAGCTCATCGAACTTCCAGTGGCCGACCTGAACGTTGTCCGCGCCGACCGCCGCGCTCACCTCCGCGGCCGACACCGCGCGGTCGTAGATCTTCACCTCGTCGAGCAGACCCGTCCAGTAGTCGACGCCGGCGCTGCCCTGCCACATCGTCCGTCCGATCTGGACCCGGCCATCGATTGCCCAGTCCGCCACGCTCCGCTGTGCGGTGCCGGCGGCCACACCGTTGACGTAGAGCGTCAGCTTCCTGGTGGCGGCGTCGTACACGCCCGTCAGGTGCGTCCATACGCCTACCTGCGCCGGTTGTGCGGACAGGGCCATGTCGGTGCCCTGGTAGCTCTCCGTCGACTTGGGCATCCCGAAGCCCCAGTGGCCGCCGTTCTCCGGCCGGTACCAGATGGCGAATCCGGGGAAGCTGGTGCCGCTCTGGCTCACCACCGCCCGCGCGTACCCGGCACTGTCCAGTTTGACCCACGCGGAGGCCGAGAAGCTGGCGTCGGTCCGCACCGCGCTGGGCGCCGTGACGTAGCCGGTGGAGCCGTCGAACCGGGCGGCCTGCCCAACCGCGCCGGCCGTGTACGTGACGCTGCCTTGGACGACGCCGTCCCGCCAGCCCAGGAACGCCTCATCCTTGGCGTTGCCGTCCAGCGACCACTGGGCCAGCGGCCCGCTGCCGGCCCGTACGTAGAAGTGGTACTGCTTCACCGCGCTGCGGTGACCGGCCCGGTCCACACTCTGCACGAACAGATCCCGCGGCCCATCACCCGGCGGGGTCAGGGTGACCACGGCCGAGCCGCCGAGCGCGTTCGCGAGCACCTTGTTGGACGGGTCCTGCGTCCAGCCCCACAGGTAGTGGTCGACATCGGTGACCCCGGCAGCCCCGAAGACGAACTTGCCCGGCACGCCCACGCCACCATGCCACCGGTTGTCCGCCACGTACGGCGTGCCCCCGACGCTAGGTGGCGAGGCCGGTGGTTGTTTGTCGATCGCGAACGTGGTGCCGTTCGCCCAGCCACCGCCGTGCAGCGCGGTGTCCTCCGCCTTCACCGCCCATTCGACCGCCATATTGTGCCGGTTGACGGTGCTCACGTCGTACGAATGCGTGAAGCCGTTGTTCTGGAACGCACTGCGCGCCGAGTACACCGCGCCGTTGACCTTGACCTGCCACAACGACTGCATCTGGTCGCCGTCCGGGTCAGTCAGCGTCGCCATCAGCCGCACATTGTCATCGCCCACGTAAGGCACTCCGCCGCACCAGTGGCACGCCGTCAACGGCGGATCGGTCCGCAGGTCGCGCGGTACGTCCGGCACCCGGTTGAAGTTGACCCGCAGCTTCGCATTGTTCTCGTACTTGCGCCACGCCAACTGGTCGTTCCGGTCCGCCGGCTGGACCAGGAAGGTGGTGGTGCCGCCCCGGTTGACCAGGTGGGCCACGCCGATCCCAACGTCTTTGTATCCCTCGCAACCGGCGTAGACCTCGGGGGCCGTGAAGTTGACCGGAGTGTGTATCCCGCCCGGCTTATTGCTCCAGCTCGTGCCGTCGTGGATCGCCGCGTCCGCCAGCCACACCTGATGCGTCCGGCTGTTGCAGCTCGGGCTCCACATCGTCTTGAGCTGCAGGTCAGCCGAGATCACCAGCCGACCGGTGAGGAAGCTGGTGTCGAACATCCAGTAGGTGTGCGCCAGCCCGATGCCGTTGCACTCCCCACTGGGCACATAGCACTGACCAACCTGGGCGTAGGGCGGGGCTCCACTGGTGTTGGGATACGGGGTACCCGGATTGCCGGACAGCACCGACGTCCAGCGGTGCTTGTCCGCGGTGTGCCACACCGGATCCACAGTGACCGGATACTTCGTCGACGCGCCGGACAGCAGTGCCCGGTCCGGCCGCAGCACCAGCGCGCCCTTCTCCACCGCGACGCCAACCGTGGCCTCACGCCGCGGCGTGCCCGCGTCCCACATCCGGGACACCGGCGCGGCGTACAGCACGGCACCCTTCGCGTCCCGGGCCGTCAACTCCCCGTCACGACCGGCTTCCAGGGTCACGCCACCGGTCCGCAGGCCCAGGCGCACGGCGCGCACCGCCGGGTTCGCCGCCGCCGCCCGGTTCTTCACCACCAGATGCTGCGCATAACCGTCGACATCGGCCGTCAACAGCAGGTCGACGCCGGGCAGCACCTCCGGGTACGTCGCGGTGTTTCCGGACAGCGTCGGTGCCGGCAAGCGGCCCGGCCACGCCAGCGCGACCCACCTGCCCTCGCTGCCGTACCGGACCATCGGCGCCTTGGCGCCGCCGCCGGAGAACGACAGGTCCACGACCGCGGCGCGCGGACCGACCGTGCCGTCGGGGCGCCGCACCAGCGTCGTGTCGACCGCCGACCACGTACCGTCCGCCTGCCTCGCCCGCACCGCACGCGCGGACAGCTCCGCCGTCATCGTGCCGTCCGGCTCGGCATACACCGTCCGTGTCTCGGTACGTAGGTCCACCGCCTCCACGCGGCTGCCCTGTGCGTGCGCCGCCCGCACCGCGGAACCCTGGTCGGGCGCCTCCGCCACCCGTACCATCCCCGCAGCGTCCTGCCCGGGGCCATCACGACCCACCGGCTCGGGCCAGCCCAAGCCCGCCGCCCCGGCCGTCACCGCCACCGTCACCGCCGCGAAGACCGCGGTCACCCGCCCCCACCCGATCTGCCCCACCGCGCGCCCTCCCCTGATCCCGGCCGAGCAGAGCGTGGCAGGCGCCACTTTCAAAACAGCTTCATTTCTGCTTCACCGCCCCCGGCCGGGACCGGGAACCGTGGCTCGGGTGCCTTTGGCGCCTAACCTTCGAAAAATTGGTCAGCTGCTGTTTCGCCCGTTCGGCTCCGATGCCGGCGCCAGCGCACTGATACTGACCCCGAAGGGGATCGGCACCGCGGCGGCGAGGTGGTTCCACTGGCCAGGACAGCTTGCTCCGCACGGCCGCCGATCGGCGCCGGCCCGGCCTGCTCGACGGCGTCAACTACGACCAGCCACCGCGCGCCGTACGAGCGGAAGTGGCGCCACACGGCGGCGAGGTTGTCGGCCTGTCGAACCTGTGGAGGGAGCACCCTGTCCGGGCTGTTGCCTCTGGGACCGCCGTGAACGGCGGTCAATCACGCACCTGACGGCGCCCACTGGATTTAGCAGCGCGTGCACCTGCGGGCCGAGTGTCGCCTAGCGTGACGAAGAGGGTCTGGGTCGACGCCGTCAAGCATTGGGAGCTGTCCATGTCGGCTGGGTTGAGGGCGACACCTCGACACGCCGCGGCTTCCCGTGTCCTGGCGCTGGTGTCCGCGAAGCTAGCGCCGCCGCGGGTCCCATCGACGGTGATACGTCGTGCCCGCCTGGACGATCTGCTGACCCACACGTGCTCGACGGTCTGCGAGGGCTCATCGACCAACCTGGACCGTCTCTTCGGCTCGTGCTGGTCACCCGCGGCCATCCGGCGGGCCGGCTGCATCGACTGCGAGTCACCGCTGCCTATCAGTTGTCTGGTGGAGGGATGCCGGTGGCCTCAGGGACGTAGCCGCAGAGCTGCGGGTCGCAGCCGCCCTTATGGTCCCGTCCCCAGAGGTAGGTGTCTCGCTCGGTAGCACGAACGAGATGAACGAGTCGCAGCTGTTCCCTTCGCGGCAGGGTCGACGGTAACGCTGTGAAGGTCTCTGGGAGTACGGCGAGCATGCCGCTGACACGCTCGCCGTCGTACATCCGCAAAAGTGCGGTGCACTGCCACCAGCGGATCGTACCGCCCTTACCGTCCGGGTTGCCCGGCCAGTAGTAGTCCGCCGGATCCGGCACCAGGTAGTGGATGCCGTCGGGGTCCAGGTGAGCCCGCAGCCATGGTCCGCCTGTGCCGAGGCCCAGACGCAGCCGTCCGGCCTCTTCGTACAGAGCGCACATTCCGCCGGTGTCGAGGGCCTTGAGAAAGTGTGCTTCCGCAGGCAGCGGGTGCCGTCCGATCGGGGCTCTGACGGGCCAGCGTCCCAGCAGAACGCCCACCCGCTGCCGCAGCGTCATCGGCGACGGGCCCTTGCCGCGAGCACGCAAGGGCGGTGGTGGCGTCCAGCGGCGCCCGTCCTGTTCGATGTGGCGCAGCATCCAGGCGCGCCCCTCCGGGCCGGTCGTGTGCCAGCTCCAGCTCATCGGCCGCTTGGCCATCGCCTGCTGAAAACTGCTGCCGGAGGTTCCCCGGCGGGACGGCCGCCAGGGGCGTGGCCGGGCGATCCCCGGCATGTTGTGACACAGATCGGCCAGGAACCTGATGCGGTCCAGATCTTCCTCAGGGGAGCTGTCCTCCGACCTGCGCCGAACGTCCCCGGCCAGGTAACGAATCTCAGTGAACGCCCTGGCCGCCAACAATGCGGCTATATCCCGATCGAGCCGGGCGTCGCGCCGGCTCATGCCACCTCGCCAACACGGACGTGGCCGGCGCCTTCGAGGATGCGGGAGGCAGTCGCCCAGCCGACGCAGAACATCTCCATGAGCTCGGCCCAGGGAGCCGTCGCCGGGTGACATCGCGGCGGTTGGCCTCGGCGGCGACGGCCCGGTCCCGGTCGGTCTGCGCGGAGTGCCGGTCGCGAACCGCCTGGTCGCGTTCGCGTTCGGCGGTCTGGACCCGTTGAATAACAAACAGCCCGGGAGTTCCCTGTCCGGCCATGTGACGCGCTCGGGATCACCTCAACCAAGGCGTGGTCGCCGAACGCGGGCGCTGGCCGGGTTCACCAGCACGACCAGCAGGAGCACGGCGCCGATGGTCGCGCCGGAGGTCACGATCAGCGCGGCCGGGGGTCGCAGACCTCAGGCCTACTACTTAGCCTGTTATCAATGAATGGAGACCCCGAGGCGGAACACCTCGCGGCGCTTCGGGCCGAGGCCCGGAAACGCGAGCTGTTCGAGGTCCAGCACGACGGTGTGACGACCCGGTTCTATGACCAGGGAGGCAAGCTCGCGAACTGCCACCGCGCCGGCGAGTTCTACGAGGCGGAGATGTTGGGCCGGATCGCCCAGCTCGGCCGCAAGGGGGTCTACGTCGACATCGGGGCCAACGTCGGCAACCACACCATGTTCTTCGCCCAACATTGCCCGAGCACGGCCGTCCACTCGTTCGAGCCGCTGGACTTCGTGACCGCGATCCTCGCCGAGAACGTGTCGGTGAACGAGGTGGCCGACAAGGTGGTGATCCACCAATTCGGTCTGGGCGAGAGGACGGGCGAGGTCACGGTCCAGATGGACAAGCAGACGTACTCGTTCGGCTGCCGCCGGCTCGACGACGTGTTCCGGGATGCCGCGCTCTCCGACCCGCTCGCCGTAATCAAGATCGACATCGAGGGCATGGAGGTGCTGTGCTTCCGCGGTGCGGCCCGCACCCTGCGCCGCGAACGCCCGCTGATCTACGTCGAGGCGAACACGGCACCGGAGCTTGCCGGGGTGCGGGCGCTGCTCGGCAAGTTCGGCTACCGGCCGACCGGCCTGCGGTTCAACGCGACGGCGACGTACGAGTTCGCGGCGATCGGCGACCCGGTGCTGCGCGGAGCGCCCGGGCTGCCCGGCAGCAAGCGCCCGTCAGCGGTTGGGAGGCTGCTCCGGCGACTGTTCCGGCGAATGCCGCGGGGGGTTGCGGCGGAGACTGCGGCGGGGATTATCGGGAGTACGGGGCAGGATGGGCCGGAGTTGGCCGAGGAGGTTGCGGTTGTGGACGGTATAGTCGTCACGCCGCAGATCTAAGCTTGTTCTCTAACCTCCGCGCTGGTTGTAGGCGGTGATGGTCAGGTCGCGCTTGACGGTTTTGCCGACGTCGTGGCGGGGTGCGGGTCGTCGGTTCCGCGAGCCGGAGGCCGTCCCGGGCCGGGTTTGGCGGGTTTCGGTGCGCTGGCTGGCAGAGCGGTGGTCGGGCGGATGTTCCGAAACCCGCGGCGAACGCGGGCGGGGTGAGCCGGCCGGGCGGCGTAGGGCGTTCCCAGGGGCGGCGTAGATCGGCGGCGAGGGGCCGGGCCAGGCGGAGTTGGGTGTGGGCGGCAATAATCAGCCAGGTCCAGCGGTCCGCTGCATAGGGTGTGCGGAGTTTCGGGCGGGTCCAGCCGAGGCTTTGTTTGAACAGCCGGAAGGTGTGTTCCAGGTCGAAACGACGTCGGAACGACTGCCACCACCGGTCGATGTCAGCGGCGGTGGCGTCGGTGGCGGAGCACCACAACCACAGCGGCTTGGGGTCACGGTCGCCGGGCAGGTGCTCGACCTGGAGCCGGATTAGGGTGCCCTCGATGACAGGTAGGTCGCCATGGTGGCAGATCCAGCAGGTGCGGCGAGTCAGGCGTGGGTGCAGCCGGTCCCAGTTGGCTGTTACTGCGGTGCCGCAGCGGCTGGTGACAGTTGGTCGTCCTAGTTCCGCTTCACCGTTGATCCAGAAGTCGCTACGGTACGGGCCGCAGCCGCCTTCACCAGGCTCCCGCTTCCGTGACGAGCCGCGCCATCCGAACTCAGTTTGCATCCGTGTCGCGATGAAGCGCGCTTCATCGGCGTACTGGCGGAGCAGCAGGAAGGTCAGCGCCACCTCGTAGTACGCGTGCTCAATGAGGCGCCCATCACTGTGGCCGTCGGGTCACCGAGCTACTCGCGGCTACTTCCGGATCCGGACGCCTGATCTTGGCGAGACATATGGCAGGCAGGAAGGCACCGCCGATGGCTCGCCTGGGCAGCGTTGCGTTCTGAGTCATCAGCCGACCGGATGACCGAAGGCGATGATCGGCTATTTCCATGTGCGACGGACACCCTGCGACGCTTAGGAAGGAGGCATGACCAACGAGCGGACCGTTCCCCTGCTGCCGTGCGCATCCATTGACGACATCGAAACCTTCTACGGAGTTCTCGGTTTCCGCACCACGTACAGGCAACGCAAGCCCTACGCGTGTGTGGGGGTGCAGCGGGAAGACCTGCATCTGCAGTTCTTCGAGATCGCCGGATTTGACCCGGAGCAGTCCTATGGCCCCTGTCTCGTACTCACCGCGGACATCGAGGGACTACATCGGGCATTCGCAGCCGGCATGCGCGCCGCGTACGGCAAGGTACTGGTGTCCGGAACGCCGCGGATGACCCGGCCTAGGGCGCGGAAGAACGCCGACGGGTTGGGCGGATTCAGCGTCATCGACCCGGGCGGCAACTGGATCCGCGTCTTTCGGGACGCCGCCACCGCGCCCATGCCGGCCGCCACGCCTGCCGGGCGGCTGGCCAAGGCCCTAGCGAATGCTGTCGTGCAGGCCGATTCCAGGGGCAGCGTCGGACAGGCCGTTCGGATCCTCGACAGCGCGTTGACCCGCCCGCAAGCCGACGACGACCCGGTCGAGCAGGTAGAGGTCCTGGTCTACCGCGCCGAACTCGCGATGGTGCTGCACGATCCAAAGACCGCGGCCGAGATGCTGGCCCGCGCCCAGGCCGTCACGCTCACGGAAGACGAATCCGAAAGGGCGGCACCCGCATTCGACAA
Organism: Micromonospora sp. CPCC 206061; assembly: GCF_036906915.1. Taxonomy (NCBI): domain Bacteria; kingdom Bacillati; phylum Actinomycetota; class Actinomycetes; order Micromonosporales; family Micromonosporaceae; genus Micromonospora; species Micromonospora sp. CPCC 206061. The sequence goes on along the minus strand of NZ_JBAKHX010000082.1, from coordinate 13,792 downwards.
CGCCGCCGAACTCGCAGCAGGGCTGCGGTGACTCACATACGATGCCTCCCTCATCTCGGCATGACAATGCGTATAGGGACGGCGCGGCCATGTTCGCGGTGGACGATTATATCGCACCAGCTCAGGCACGTTGACGGCGATGGCGGGCGGCTGACCTGCAGAAGTGAACGGTGTGGCCGACCTGGAGCCTGGGTAAGGGCGGGTGATGGCTTCGTACTCGGTGAACAAGGCAGCGGTGGCGCATGCTCGGCGGTTGATCGAGTCGCATCAGTATGTGTTGGACAGCGACTGGGGCGAGGTACAGCCGGACGCCAATGCGCAGAACGACTACCTGGCCAAGCACTCGTGGGACGAGTTCGCGCACTGGCACCTGGGTCTTACCGATGGCGCCACGGACGAGACGAAGGCGCGATACGCGTTCGTCTACGGCGACCTACGGCGGCTGCACCGTACGGGCCTGATTGCCTGCGTGTACCGCGCCTCGGAGTGGAGGCACAAGGAAATCGAGTTGGCCGCGCACGGCCTGCTGCAGTACCTGGACCAGACCAGCAGCCGCTGACCCTAACGCCGCGGTCACTCAACACGATTGCTGAGACTAGACTAGAGACGCCGCGCCCGGCCAACCTCGCAGCGACCTGGCCAGACCTACGCCGGATCAGTGCCGCGATCGGTTTAACTGCGTGCGAGGCCACCTGGTCGGAGCGGACCAGTTCCTCAAATTTGCCGTCGGCAAGTTGACGGACGAGCGCTTCTATGGCGGCTCGGTACCGTTTACCGATCGGCACCTCGTATGGCTCCACGCGCCGATGATGGCAGATCGTGAACTGCGAGGCCCTGCTGACTCACTCACATCGGCAGGTAAGTGCCCCGCGCAACCCGCCGCGTGGACGACTTCCGACGAAACCCTGTCGTGCTACGGATTGCCGCTGCGCCTCAACGCACGCCTTCGAGCACTCGCTGTATCTCGTTGATGACCAGCTTGGGCTCGGCGCTGTGGATGGCGTGGCCGGAGGCGACATAACGTAGCTCGCCTCGTGATAGTGCTGCCGTGAATTCCTGCAACGCCTTCTTCCTCGCCGCTAAGAAGCCTTCCGTCGGCCCTGGCGGCGGGATGTCGTCCAGGTTGGTCGCGCCGAGGACAAGCACGGGGATGTCCGGAACCCTCGGCAGGAGAGCCTTCGCCTGCTCCAGCGTGTCGAAGAAGTCCACGTTCTCGCGATTCTTCTCCAGGTCGGCCATCTCCGCGGCCCTTTCCCGCTTCGGGAGCAGGTCGAAAAGCTCGGCCTGGGTCGGCAGGGACGGATCGAGCAGAACAAGCCCAGCCACCTCAGCGGGATGGGTACCGGCGTACATAACCGCCAGCAGCCCTCCGAACGAGTGCCCGACCAGCAGGTACGGCGCGGGCACGGCGGCCACGTGGAGCAACGTGTGCAGATCACGGACGCTGTCTTCACCGGTGTGCCGGCCCGGGTCCCGGTCGCTGGCGCCGGTGTTGACCCGGTCGTAGGCACATGTACGAACCGACGAGAACCCGTTAGCGACACCGGTTTGGAACCACGGTCCCAGGTTGCCGCCCAACCCGTTCTCAAACACGATCGTCGGCGACCCAGTACCCCGGCGGAGCAGATTGAGTTCGTGTCCCCCAACATCCACACGCTCGGTGACCCAGACGGCGGTCGCTTGCACCGATCCGGTGGCGGCCCCCTCCGACACGCCCGGATCAGAGGAACCGTCCCGACATCCGACCAGAACGGCCGCCAGAACAGCGCACCACAGCACCATCGGGCGATCCCGTCCAGTCCCTAGCCTCGGCATAGCCGATCCTTTCCGGTCTCCTCCATAGAGCCAGGAAACCTGGGCAAATCCTGATCATCGATGCGGATGCCCTTGATCGCGGAGCAGTGCCGGTTCGAGGTGGTGTGTCAGCGCCAGTAGCGGCGCAGGAAGATTTCGCTTCCGCCGCGGGTGTCGCGCGGAACAAGGTTGGTGGCCGCCGATAGGAACGCGATCGCCTGGCCGTCAGCGCTGATGCTCGGCCAGTAGCTGTGACCGTTGGCCGCTGCGCCCGCGGTGGAGAGACTGACCGTGATCGTCGTACCGGTCAGGCGGTCGCGGCGCACGACGCCAGACATCACGGCGCCAGTCTGCGTGCCGAAGGCGAGGTACCGACCATCGCCGCTGACCGCACCGGCGTAACCGCCGGACGGGAGCGGGGCGCCGGTGGAGTCCAGGTTCGCCAGCTCCGTCGTGCCGGCGAACCGGTCGCGGAGGAACACATCCTCGTGGGCGATGTCGACAGGTACCAGGTTCGCCGCGACCGACGTGAAGACCACGTACCGGCCGTCACCGCTGATCCGTGCTCCACCGCTCTCGTCGTTCGCGGGCGTACCGTCGCTGGCCACGCTGACCCGATCAGTGGTGCCGGCTACCCGGTCGCGGACGAACACCGCCGCCGGGTAGCCGGGACGGGGCACGAGGTTGCTAGCCTCCGAGTGGAAAGCCACGAACCGGCCGTCGTTGCTGAGGCTGGGACTGTAGCTGCCGTGGTTCGCCTCGCCACCGGTCGTCGAGACGCTAACCCGTTCCAGGGCCCCGGTCTCCCGTGCCCACACGTAGATATCCTCGCGCTGGTTGGTGTCCCCAGACAGTAGTGGCCGGGCCGTCGCATAGGCGACGTACCGGCCGTCACCGCTGATAGCGGGCCGTCCAGCGGCGCTCGCGGGCGGCGTGGCCCGCACCGTGGTACCGGTCACGCGATCCCGAAGATAGACATTGCCGACAGGGTTGGAATCGCCAGGCAGGATGTTCGTACCCATGGAGACGAACACGACGTACCGGCCGTCGGCACTGATGTCCTGCGAGTAGCTCATCCTGTCCACCTGACCACCGCCGGCGGTGACGCTGACCCGGCTTGTCGTGAGCATCCGCGTATCCCGGACAAACACGTCGAACGAACCGTTGGTGTCCCCCGGCACCAGGTTCGACGCCCCGGAGGTGAACGCAACGTACCGGCCGTCGGCACTGACCACCGGCTGGTCGGAGTAGGTGTTCGGTTGGCCATACGAGGCGGCGACGCTGACGTGCGAGGTCCATCCCGCCACCGGGGACGCGCCGGCTGCTCCACCGGATGCGACGGCCACGATCACCGCGGCGAACAAGACGACTACACGGGGTGCTCTCATGTACTAGACACTCTGCGACCCATGGTCAGGTTGCGGTCCGCTCCCTGACCCACCGGTCCGTCCAGAGCGCGCGGCCCGCGCCCCCAACAGCAGCCGCAGGGACACCAAGCCGCCGTAATTGCCCGGCCGCCGAAGCGCGTCGTTTGACCCGACCCAGATGGTGACCACGTACCGCCTCAGCCGCGCCACGGCAGCGCTGCCCACGGCCACGGCCACGGCCACGGCCACGGCCACGGCCACGGCCACGGCGCGTAACAGGCAGTCAGCCGAAACGTTGTCCGGACGGATAGACACGTGCACGCTGTGCACCAGTGACTCACGAGCAGCACGCTGGAGCAGAGTCTCCAGCGCCGCACCTTCGTGGCCGCCATCGAGCAGTTCACCGGGCAGGTAACGACGGCGCAGGACTACCAGGCGGAGATCCGTTCGGTACTCGGTGCCGATGCGCCGCGGGTGCTCGCGCGGTATCCGCTCGACGACACCAGTTTCGGCTCGCGCCCGAACTCGCGTGGCAGGAGCGGGTCACCGTGCCGCTCCGCGCCGGCGACTGCACCTTCCACAACGCGTACCTGGCGCACACCGCGACGCCGAACCTCACCGACGACCCTCGGATCGTACCCTTCGGCATGTCATGACCCTCCACAAAGGAGTCCGACCGTCAGGTCCGGTAACCGAGGTCGCAGCTCCAAGGGAACACGAGGCCCGATACGAGCACAGCGGGAGTGCTCGAGAGGTCAAGCAGCGCGGCGGTATTCGTGGATCAGCCCACCCAACACGTCGACCCGTTGCGCCGACGACTCGACGGTGCCCGGCTCGACAAGCGTTAGCGCCAGTCCTCGATGACCCGCCTGGCGAGCAGCCGGCGGTAGGCTTCCAGGCCGTCGGGCACCCACTCCCATTCAGTGAGGCGCTGCGCCAGCTCCGACTCAGTCAGGAAAGCGTGCCAGGCCACCTCCTCCACCTGCGGGTGCACTGGCAGCTCGCACCGTACCTGGTAGATCGCCGACCACCAGGTGTGCTCCGGTGTGTCGTAGAGGAACCGGAACAGGGGTTCGGGCCGGGCCAGGCCCGCGACCCCCAGTTCCTCCTCGGCCTCCCGCAATGCGGCCTCGTCGTACGACTCGCCCGCGCCGACCACTCCGCCGACGAACATGTCGTACAGCGAGGGAAAGACGAGCTTGTGCGCCGTGCGGCGGTGTACGAAGACACGTCCGGCCGGATCCCGTGCCAGCACGAACACGCACCGGTGCCGCAACCGGCGGGCGTACACCTCATGCCGCGGCGCCTGCCCGACGACCCGGTCCTGCTCGTCGACGATGTCCAGCACCTCGTCCGCGGACAGCGGTTCCTCGTCTCCCATGACACTATCCAAGCAGTACCGCCAGGGCGGTGGAGGCTGCCCGCTGACGGCGTCGGCCTGTCCTGCGTGTGCGTCGGCACCATCACGTGCCGTACGGACGGAGCGCGTCGAGCAGCGCCTGGACCACCGCGACCGGACCCGCAGACCCAGTTCGAGCGCCGCCAGCGACGAGAGCATCAAAGGCGCCAACCCGCGCCGAACCCCGAGCCGAGGCTAGAGCGCCGGCCAGCGCGCGCGTGCACATCCGCGTCGGTAGCGAGTACGTCACGCGGTTCGTGCCTCAACGAGCACGCGCCACGACCGCTGGCCACGACAAGCTCGTTCTCGGCCCTACCCGCCCGCCAGTGGCTGATGTGCCAGTTCGATGGCGAAGGCGTCGGTTGGGTCGATGTCGGCGACTGCCTGTTGGGCGGCCGTCTGCTCTCCTCGCGCGCGAAGCAGACGCACCAGAAAGTACAAGGCGGTCTTGTCACCGCGCTGGCCACGCTGCCGTAGCTCGCTGTCGCGGCCTTCCTCATACAGGTACCTGTCCAGCCGGCGCTGTGCGTGAACGTCGGTCTTGGCGTGCTCGGCCAACTCATGCAAGAACCCGGCTTTCACGAGGAGCTCCATGTGCCACATGTGCGCGTTGTGCCGGTGGTGGTCACGGCTGTAGCACTCGGCGAATCCGCTGACCATGGCGATTGCCGTAGCCCAGTCGCCGTGCGCTTCGGCCGCTTCCGCCGATGCCTGGTCGAACCGTGCTTCCACCGCACCAGTATGACGAGTTCCAGCGTTCCTGCCGCGCTGCACGTGGTCAGGGCAGCGGCGTACTTACCTGAATCACGCCGAGGCCGAGATTCCCACGCCTGGGATAGGGACCGGGTGTTGGCAGTGGCGGGAGGAATCCGCAGCCGGCTCTCCTTCGGGTCCTCCCCCTCATCAACATGACCACCCGGCAGGTCCCACACGCCGGGATACCAACGGCGGCCGGCGCTTCGATGACACAGCATTCTGACCCATGCGGATCTGCCGAGCTGCTCGCTCCCCTGGACGCGTCGTCTCGCGCTAGCACCGTTCAGCCGGTGTTCAGGGCGGTGACGAGTGCACGGAGCCAGGGATGGGCCAGCGCGGGCTCGCGGCCGATTGCGCGGGCCAATGCGTGCCGCCCGAGTGGGCTGCGAGAGTAGGTCACCAACGCGGCAGCTTCGGCCAGGGCCTGGCGGGTCCGCTTGCGGGTCCGGCTGTTTGCTCGGTAAACGCGGCAGTTTCAGCTGGTGAAGGACTCAGGGCCGAACCGGCCCCAGGCAACGAAGATGGCCAGGGCGAGGTAGACCAGGTCGCCAACGATCGTCTTCCGCTCGCCACGGCGAAGGCGCATGATCACCGCACCGGTGAACAACAATGCGACACAGGTGGCGGTCACCGGCACCATGACCGGTGCGAGGTCGAGGACGGCGGGCAGGATCAGGCCCGCAGCGGCCAGGAGCTCCAGGGCGCCGATGGCCTTGAGCGCACCGGGGCTGAAGTCCAGGACCCATTGTGCGGCGGCGCCACCGATGGCGGCCATCTTCTCCCGGGGCACGAACATCTTGGCTGTGCTGACCAGCAACACTGCCGCCAGCAGGCCGGTAACGATCCAAAGAGCGACGTTCATGAGACTCTCCAGTGCAGGGGTTTGTTGGGCGGTTCCCGGTGTGCTTGGTGCGCAGCAGGACGCCGAGGTCGCTGACCTGGTCGACGTGCTGCAGTTTGTCGGGGTTGACGATGGAGTGGATCGTCTGGATCTGACCCTCTGCGCTGTCGAGTGCCATGACGCCGACGAGCTTGCTGTGCGCGTCGAAGGCCGCGGCGCCGGGCTGGCCGTTGACCGTGGTGGCACGCATCCGCACGTTGAGACGGGCGAACTTGGCCATCCCTGCGAGGAAGGTCCGTGCGACGCGTTCCCGGCCGTTGACCGGTCGGCCGAGGGCGGGCCGCCGTCGCCGTGCAATGCGACATCCTGGGCCAGGAGCGTCTCCAGCGCTCGCAGGTCGCCACGTTCGGCGGCGGCGAAGAAGTGCTGAGCCAGTTCCTCCCGCTGCCGGCCACTGGCGTAGCGGCAAGCAGCCCGGCAACGATCCAGAGGGCGAGGTTCATGAGCTTCTCCTTCAGGTGTAGGCGACTCGGGCTCGTCCGCGATCCGGGCCGGGCCGTTCGTTGCCGACGGGGTACCGAAGATGCCGTTCGCGGGTATCCGCGCCAGGCTCCCCGATGGTGTAACTGGTCGGGCATCAGTCACCGCCGAACCTGTGTATGTGACACCGCGCCAGCGTGAGGTACGCCACGAGTTCGGGAGCTGGACCTGCCCCTCGTTGCGGTTTCGTAAGAAAGGATGTGCGCACAAGTCTCGGCGCTTCGCAAGTTCGAGCCGACGGCGAGGTGATGATCTGAGCGATGCTGTGGGTCGCTGGTCGTGGGATGATCGTGGCCGAGTACTTCGACGTCGGCTGTTCCCGCCGGCTGCCCTGGCCTCAACGCCCTCAAGCCGCGAACCTGCTGGACACGATCACCGACCCCGACCGGGGGTTCGACGCGATCCCGCGCTACACCGGCCGCCAGATCTGGAACCGGCAACACATCGACCACAACGAAACCATCGCCGGGGAGAAGGCGACCAGCCGCGGATCGCGAGAACGCATTCGTCCGCCAGGCAATCAACTGCCTCTCCCACCGCCCCTCGCACGGGTGACCGGGATGTGCGCTCGGCCAAGTTTCGGGCTCGACAGCCGCAGGTGCGCTCGTGCGCGCAGGTACGAATCCCGCCACCGAAGTGCTCGGCGAGCACGGCTACCGGCTGCTGGCGGCCGAGACCGCGACCGCGGCCGGCCACGCCCCCGCCACGACGGGCCTCGCGGTCGGCACCGCCAACCAGTGCGACCCACCGCTATGATCCGTGATCGTGACCAATCCTCAAGGCGGATACCTGCGCATTCTCACGAAGTATCACTGGATGGCGTTCATGCTGGCGTTGTTCGCGCCCAAGGCCGTCATCAACGGACACACGGTCGCCCTCAAGTGGGGAGAGAACGTAATCCCCATTCCGTTGGGCACCCACCAGGTCGAGATCTTCGTGCCTTACCTGTGGAAGTTTGGTTCGGCCACGATCGCCGTCGACAACACCCAATATGCGCCGACAATCCACTACGCCGCACCGGTTTGGGCGTTTGGCGGCGGCGCGATCGGATTCGAGCCGCAGAAGCATCCGGGTCTGACCGCTGCCTACATCCTGTATGGCGTACTCGCGGCCGTCATCGTGTTGTGCTGCTGCGGCTCGTTCCTGCTCAGCCTCGCAGACAACAGCTGACACCTGGAGAAGTCCTGTGTGGCCCTTCAGTGACCGGCCTGCGAGTGCCTATGTTCGCTGGACTACTTTCATGCTCGATCCCGACGTGCGCGCCTTCGACGAACTGCTCGCTCCAAGCATCGACGGCCTCGCCTGCTGGACTGCGGAGACCAGCAAGCACGAGGCATCGCCAATGGTCCATCGGTCGCTCGGTGAGTGCTTCACGCTCCACAGCGCACCTCGTACAGTCCAACGGCAAACCGGCTCGATCGACACGAATCGGATTCGGAGCGAAGCAGTGGGCAGCGGAGCGCCCGGGCCAACGCCTGGTTTCCTGGGGCGCGTACATGCAGTTGCGATAAATCAGGAGCGCTGCGGCACCGGCACTCGATCAGTGCGCGAATCGCGGCTGATGAGACGCACGTGGTCCTGCTTCACGGCCGTCAGGTGACGAGTACCCGGATTGGCGCGCACGGTCGGCGGCATGACAGCGTGCCGCGCATCGGGTGAGAGGATCGACTCGACAGAGGTGGTCTCGTCTCAAGCATTGGCGGGCACGGATGCGGCGTCGATATGCGGAGTACCGACCGTCCAGGTGGGGCAGGCGGCGCCTTCGCCGCTCCCGGCTGTTTCGTACCGCCCAGCTCAACCCGGTCGGCGGGGCGGCTGTTGCGGCACTCTGCCTCATCGGTGCGGCGACCGGATACGCGATCAGTGTGCTGGCCGGATGGCCGGTAGGGGTCTGGCTGGTGATTGGAGCCCTGCTGTGCCTCAGCACGCTCGTCGTGGTGGACCGCCGGCGGTGGGGCCGGCTTTGGACCGGGTACTCGTGGGGCGACACCCCGCAAGCTACGGAACGTGTGGGAGCTGAGCTGAAGCGGCGGGGACTGGCGGTCGAGACGAGGATGGACTCCGTCAGTGGGGTCAGCCTCCGCTACCGTCACCGCGACGGCAGGCGGGTTGCGCGTGCACTGACCGAACTCGGCATTCGCCCGCCTCACCGGTGGTGAACGCCCTGCGCCTCCAGCCGGGCCACATGGCGACGTTGCGCTGTGACCAGGAACTGCTGGGCGCCGGCTATAGCTCCTGTGTTACACGGGGGAATAGTCGGCGGCGACCGCGGTTTGGTTCCCGGCAGCCCATCGAATTTTCTGTATAGGCGGCTCGGGAACCAGCGGCGGCGCACCCTCGACCATCCATTCAGACCTTCCCGGGGGGAGCCAGCATCAGGCGAGCGGTCCTGCGCGGGGGCCGCAGCGGGCAGTGTCGGCGTGGACCTGGCGACGGCGGGACGGGTCGCGCCGGCGTTAGTGGACACCGCATTAGTGGACACCGCACTAGCTAGTAGGTCGTCGCGGACGTTTCTGTGACGTCGTCAGGCGGCTTTGAGGGACGGCCGTCGTATGTGCTTGGCGCGCGCGGTCGCCCACAACATGATCCGCGAGCTACCGAACGGATACGAGACACTGCTGGACCGCATCTTCGCCGGCAGGCAGGACCTCTCCGGCGGGCAGTGGCAGCGCATCACCGCCGCCCGCAGCTTCATGCGCACCGCCGACCTGCTCATCATGGACGAACCGTCCTCCGCCCTGGACCCGTGCGCCGAAGACGCCCTGTTCCAGGGCCATCCGCGACCGCCGCGGCGTGGCCATCACGATCCTGATCACCCACCGGCTGACCAACGTCCGCCACGCCGACCGGGCGGGGTCGATCGATACCGTCGGCGAGGACGGCGACGATGCGGCCACCGGCAGCGGGCCGGAGACTCGGCGGTAACGTGCCGGGACGACAGCGGGACGACAGCGCAACGAAAGCCGGCCGTGCTTGTCTCTGGTTGACCAGTGTCGCAGCCGAGGCATTCGTAGGGGGCATGCTCGTGCACTCTGACTCAGGAAGCGAGGACGCTTCCGACGCGCGGGCCGAATCGGAGTTGCTCGAGCTGATCTTCGGATTCCGCTTCTCCCAGGTCATCTATGCGGCAGCCCGGCTCGGTATTGCCGACCTCCTCGAGGATGGCGCGGAACCTAGCGCTCAGCTGGCCGCCGCCACCGGGACGGACGTCCACGCGCTGACTCGGCTGCTGCATGCGTTGACGCATCTCGGAGTCGTCGCCGAGGTGGAGCCGGGGGTATTCGGACTGGCTTCGCTCGGACGGCCGCTGCGCGCCAAGGCCGCACGTTCGGTGAAAGCACTCACGCTGTCATCCTGCGACGATGCCTCGTGGCGATCCTGGGGCGGCCTGCTGCACAGCGTAGCGACGGGACAGCCGGCGTTCCAGCATATCTTCGGCATGACCACCTTCGAGTATCTCGCCCAGCGTCCCGAACTTTCCGCCACCTACCACGAGGCCTCGGCGCGGGACACCAGCACGGCGTTCTCGTCGGAGGTTCTGGCCCGCCTGAACTGTTCGCGTTTCCACACGGTTGTTGACGTTGGCGGAGGGCGCGGCGCCCTGCTGTCTGGCCTGCTCCGAGCGAACCCGGCCTTGAGGGGGATCCTCTTCGATATGCCGGCCGGGCTTGCCGGGGTTCGCGCGACAGATCGTTGCGATGTGGTCTCCGGCGACTTCCTCGAGAACGTTCCTGAGGGCGGCGACGCCTATATCCTGAAATACATCCTGCTGGACTGGAGCGATGCGCACGCCGCGAAAATCCTCACGAACTGCCGGCGCGTGATGCCATCGAATGGCGTGCTCATCGTGATCGAGCTTGTGCTGCCGGACGAGCTAGGCAACTCGGACAGGTACACGACAACGGGTGATCTCGGATTGCTCGTGACAACGGGTGGCCGAGAGCGCACCAGGGGCGAATTCGAAGCACTGCTGAAGTCGACTGGCTTCGAACTGTCGTCGATCATCGCCCTGTCCGAAGATCACGACGTCATGGCGATCGAGGCGGTGCCCAGCTAGCCCGAGTCAACGGAAAGGAGGTGAGTCGATGGTCATCAAGAAGATACCCATTCTGCCGGACAAGAAGCACAAGTCAGTTCGGATCACGATGGGCAAACCTACCGGGAGTGCGAAGGGGTCGTAGGCCTGCGCCGCGCCTGATGCCGGCGCGTCGAATCGTCCACCACTTCGACTTCAGTTGACGCGTCGGCATCTCAACCATGCGTCACGTCGGGCAAACGTTCCTAGGGGACAATTCATGCGGCTCATGCTCGCGGCCATGCCTTGGCAGGCGGTCAATCGCCCGTCGCTGCCAATCGGATTGCTTCACAGCCTCGTCAAGCGCGAGTGCGGCGACGTCGAGGTGGCCGAGTATCACGGCGGGATCCGATGGGCCGAACACATGTTCGCCCGGGACGGCGTGCCGCCCTCGGACTATACGAAGATTGCCGACACTGGCGTCTTTCATGGCATCGGCGAGCTGATATTCACGGGCAGCCTCTACGACGACCCGGGCCGGAAGGTCAAGGAGCTGCGGGAGACCGCCACGAACTTCGGCTTCGACGTCGACACCGTGCTGGGGATGCACGCCGGCACCGAAGACTACCTGGAAACGGCAACAGCAGAGGTATGCGCCTTCGATCCGGACATCGTCGGCTTCTCCAGCACCTTCATGCAGAACGTGCCGAGTCTCGCGCTCGCCCGCCGACTCAAGAAGGTCCGACCCGATCTGATAATCGTGTTCGGTGGCGCCAACTGCGACGGACCGATGGGGCACGCGCTGCACCGGAACTTCACATTCATTGACTTCGCCGTCCGCGGCGAAGGCGAACGAGTATTCCCCGCGCTTCTCGAGAGGATCGAAGCCGGCGGCGGGTACGCCGACATTCCGGGGTTGTGCTGGTGGGACGGCGACCGTTCGGTGGCCAACGCGCAGGCTACCCGGAGCGTTCCGCAGGAAATCGTGCCGGTGCCGGACTATGACGGCTGGCGGGAGGTGCTCGAGCGCTCACCGCTGCGCCCCTACGTCTCACCCGAGTTGGTGATCGAGAGCTCGCGGGGCTGTTGGTGGGGTGAAAAGCATCATTGCACCTTTTGCGGACTCAACGGCTCGCTGATGGGATTTCGGAGCAAGTCGGCCGATCAGTTCTGGACCGAGCTAAGCACGTTGATCGCGCGTCACCAGATCCTTGACGTAGTCGCGGTCGACAACATTCTAGACATGGAATACTTCAAGACCCTGCTCCCTCGCATGATCGAGACTGATTGGGATCTGCGGGTCTTCTACGAGATCAAGTCAAACCTGAAGAGTGCGCAGATCGAGGCGTTGAGCTCGGCCGGAGTCATGCTGCTCCAACCTGGGATCGAGAGTCTGAACGGCCACGTGCTGAAGCTCATGGACAAAGGGGTCGACGGCGCGACCAACGTACGGCTTCTGCGGGACTGCGAAAACAATCACGTTACCTGTGAATGGAACTACCTCTACGGGTTCCCGGGCGAGCTTCCCGAGGACTACTGGAGTGTTATCGAGCAGATTCCCGCGTTGGTTCACCTCCAGCCGCCGAGCTACTCCGATCGAATTATCATGGAACGGTTCAGCCCATACTTCGAACGCCCCGGGCTGGGTTTCACCCGCCGTGAGCCGGCCAAGTTCTGCCGACACATCTATGACCTGCCGGAGGCCGAGCTGGCCGACCTCGTATATTTCTTCGACTGCGACGACGCCGGAATCACCGCGGCGGTGGCGCAGGCGTTGATGGAGGCGATAGAGCGTTGGCAGCGCGACTATCCGAACTCAGCCCTGGTCGCCGATGATCAGGGCTCCGAAATCCTGGTGGCTGACCGACGGGCGGGCTGGCCGCCGGCCGAGCACCGGCTCACCGGCTGGCACGCGGACGCTTACCGCGCCCTGAGTGGACGCCGAAGCCTCAAAGGCTTGGTCACCCATCTGAGCGAGCGTGGGCACAGCGTCGAGCGCGACGTGGTCGGCGCCTGGTTGCAGAGTTGCCTGACGGCCGGCCTGGTCTTCCACGACGGAGACGCCTGGGTGTCGTTGGCGACCACCGACGTTCCCCAAAAGGTCCGCCCCTGCCAATCGGCGCAGGAAGGAGTCTCGGCATGACCCCCGACGCCAGCGAAGTGATCAGGTTGGGAGAGCGCCCCGAGCCAACGCTTCGGTTCATAGGTCTGCTGCGCGACCGCCTGTCGGAGGGCGTCATTACACAGTGGCGAGGCGAACTCGTCGACACGATGGACGTGACCGCGTTGCACCATCTCCCTCCACCGACCGGCGTCGGTTCGCGAATCGACGAGTGGCAAGCCACCTTCCGGGTGGGCCTGTGCTACTTCCGGAAGGGGCCGGCATTCATCCAGATCAAGGATGTCCGGAACGCTGAGGCTTCCGCGAACTTCATCCTCGACGATCCTGCGCTCATCATCGCCTTCACGCATTATCTCCAGCCGAGGTCGCTGACCGGCCTGGAGTCCACCGAGCGGGACGCGACCGATACGCTGTTGGCCGAAGGGTTGCTGTTGCGCGTAGGGGACCATGCCACGACGCTGCCCTATCGAATGTCGCGTTGGCCGGTGCCCGCAACCCTCGTGTGAAGCCTCCGCGAGGTGACGAATTCGGCGGTCGCGTCGAGGTTGGTGACGTAACCCTTGAGACCCTGGACCGTGCCAAACCCCCTGCCCCCAGGGTAGAACAATCCTCGCCACGACCCCTTGACTAGAGGGGAGCCAGAAGAGCGTGCTCGATCTTGGACATACAAACGTGGGTTGCGTCCTTGTCTGATCATTGAGCGGTGATGAGCCCTGCCCCGCTGTCGGTGGAACCAGGCATGTTCTCGCTGTCTGTCCCGCCGCTCTTTGCCGCTCTGGCCCCGGCCCGCAGCGTCCTGATCGCCGGTGCCGGCGGCGGGTTCGATGTGTATGCCGGTCTGCCGCTGGCCTCCACCCGAATTCCCCGCGCGTATCCACACTGAGCGCCCGGACGGCGGCATGTGAGTGAGTTCCTTGATTTTCCCTGCCGCCCGCCACAGCTTTGATCCGCAACAAAG
>NZ_JBAKHX010000081.1:0-33923 GCF_036906915.1 Micromonospora sp. CPCC 206061 | reverse complement strand
GGCGCGCGGGGCGGGGGGCGCGGGGCGCGCGGGGGCGGGGCGCGCTGGGCGGGCTGGGCGGGCTGGGCGGGCGGAGGGGCGGGCGCTGCGGAGTCTGGGGGAAGAACGGCGCTAGGGTCGGCTCGCATGAGCATTAGCCACGTGCGGACGCATCGGGTGTCGGCGCCGCTGCACACGCCGTTCGTCACCGCGCTCCGCCGCGCCACCACCGTCGAGACGCTCATCGTGGAGATCGTCGACGCCGACGGGCGGTCGGGCTTCGGTGAGGCGCCGCAGGTCTGGCAGGTCACCGGCGCGTCGGTGGCCGGCAGCGAGGCGTGCGTGCGTGACCTGCTCGGTCCGCTGTTGACCGGCCGTGACCCCGACGACCTCAACGCCCGCTGCGCCGAGATCCGGCGAGCGGTCGCCGGCAATGAGGCCGCTAAGGGCGCCGTCGACACCGCGCTGCACGACCTGGCGGCGCGCCGGTTGGGCGTACCCCTTGCGCGGATGCTCGGTGGGACGGCCCGGCGGGTGCCGACGGACGTCACGCTGTCGGCGGGCGCGGCCGGTGAGCTCGCCTCGGCGGCCCGGGATCGGGCGGCCGAGGGTTTCACCGTGCTCAAGGTGAAAGTCGGCACGGACGCGGAGACCGACCTGAGCCGCGTGCGCCACGTGCGCGAGGCCGTCGGCCCTGACGTGCGCATCCGACTGGACGCCAACCAGGGCTGGACGCCGCGCGAGGCGGTCCGGGTGATCCGCGGTATCGAAGACGCCGGCCTCGACGTCGAGCTGGTCGAGCAGCCGGTGGCGGGCCGCGACCTCGACGGGCTGGCGTGGGTCAGCGACCGGGTCGGCGTGCCGATCCTCGCGGACGAGGCGGTGTTCGGCGTGCGCGATCTCGTCGAGGTGATCCGGCGCCGCGCGGCCGACATGGTCAACGTCAAGCTCGCCAAGTGCGGCGGCCTCGGCCCGGCACGCACCCTGCTCGAGCTCGCCGCCGCGCACGGCATGGGCACGGTCGTCGGTTCGATGATGGAGACGCAGGTGGGCATCGGCGCCGCCGCCAGCCTCGTCGCCGCGGTTGGCACCACCGCGATATCGGACCTCGATGCCGCCTGGTGGCTCGCCTCGTCGCCGGTCCAGGGCGGCATCGTGTACGCGGACGCGGCCGTGCGGCTTTCCGACACTCCCGGGTTGGGTGTCACCGCCGTGGTGTGAAGATAATATTCGGTAGGGAAGCATCCACCGATACTTCCCTACGAGGAGGCGCCGTGCCGCTGGCACCGGGTAGGGAGGCCGTCGTCCGGGTCACGGCGGCGACGCTGTGGTCCGGCCCCGAGGCGGTACGCCCCGTCGACCGGCCCGCGATCGGGCCACTCGCCGACATACCCACCTGGGTGTCCGGCATGGACCCTGATCAGCAGGTCAGTGACTGTGTACTCAGTCAGCTACTGCTCGGGGAGCGAGTGCTCGTCGAGGAGCTGCGCCCCGACGGCTGGGCACGGGTCGTCGCGGTCGAGCAGCCGGCCGCCAGGCTAGACCCCCGCGGGTACCCGGGCTGGCTGCCAGCCGCCCAGCTCGCCGCCGACCACCCGGCGCCAGCCTCGTACGTGGTCGACGCTGTCATCACCGCTCTGCGCGCCACGCCCGGCGGTGCGGTCGCCCTGGCCGGCGTCATCCTCGGGACCCGGTTCGCGGCGGCCGGCCCCGCGCGCGGCGGCTGGCTCCCCGTGGAGGTGCCCGGACACGACGCTCCACTGTGGGCGTCCGAAGTGGACCTCACGCCGCTGCCCACCCGCGTGCCGACCGCCGCCGAGGTGCTGGCGGTGGCCCGCAGGCTCGACGACGTCCTGTACGTCTGGGGTGGCGTCTCCCCGTACGGCATCGACTGCTCGGGTCTGGTGCATCTGGCGTGGCGGCGCTTCGGGGTGCGGCTGCCGCGCGACGCCGACGACCTGGCGCGCGCCACCACGCCCCTACCCCTCGGCGACGAGCGCCCCGGCGACCTGTATTTCTTCGCACGCCCCGGCCAGCAGGTGCACCACATCGGCTTCGTGTCGGCGGCACCCGGCGCCGGTGGGCACCGGCAGATGCTGCACGCCTGCTACACCAAGCGCCGCGTGCTCGACGAGCCGATGGCCCCCGACCGCGCCGCCACCCTGGTCGGCGCCCACCGCGTCACACAATAAGCGAGGGAGTTGGCGCGGCGGCGCCTGGACCGAGGAGCGCAGCGACGAGGGAAGGCGTCGCCCTTGGGCGCCGCACGACCGAGCGAACCAGCAAATTCAGTCAGCGCCAGCCCGCACTAACTCTTTCTTGGCGTCTCGCGCCGACTTGAGAAGGCTGGCGACCGTCGACAGGACCAGCGTGCCGATGATGACGGTCAGGGACAGCCAGATCGGGATGTGCGGCGCCCAACCGATGTGCTCGCCACCGTTGATGAACGGCACGTTGTTGTCGGCGAGCGCCTCGAGCACCAGCTTGACGCCGATGAAGCCGAGGATGACGGCGAGGCCGAGGGTCAGGTAGACCAGCCGCTCCAGCAGGCCACCGAGCAGGAAGTAGAGCTGGCGCAGGCCCATAAGAGCGAACACGTTGGCGGTGAAGACCAGGTACGGCTCGGAGGTGATGCCGAAGATGGCGGGGATCGAGTCGAGCGCGAAGATCAGGTCGGTGGTGCCGATCGCGATCATCACGAGCAGCAGCGGTGTGAACATCCGCCGCCCGTCGCCGTTGACCGTCGTGAACCGGCCGTTGCCGAAGTCGGGCGAGACCCGCAGCGCCCGCCGCGCCCAGCGGATCACCACGTTTTCCTTGAAGTCGTCCTCATCCATCTCGCCCTGCCGTGCGAGCCCCACGGCGGTGTAGATGAGGAAGGCACCGAAGACGTAGAACACCCACGAGAACTGGGAGATGAGGGCCGAGCCCGCCGCGATGAAGCCACCACGCATCACGAGCGCCAGGATGATGCCGAACAGCAGCACCTCTTGCTGGAAGCGCCGCGGCACCGCGAAACGGCTCATGATGATGACGAAGACGAAGAGGTTGTCGACCGACAGGCTGTATTCGGTAAGCCAGCCGGCGTAGAACTCGGCCGCTGGTGTGGCCCCGGCGGTAAGCCAGACGCCGACGCCGAAGATGAGCGCCAGCGCCACGTAAAAGCCGACCCAGAGGCCGGCTTCCTTGAGGCTTGGTTCGTGCGGACGCCGACCGACGATTAACAGATCGACAGCGAGCATTGCGACCATCGTCACCAGCGTGACGATCCACACCCAGGTGGGCACGTTCAACGTAGACCTCCGGCAGACACACGACATCGCCCCGCAGTCGTCCTCGGGCCCACCCGGAACGTCGAAACGTGGCGATGTGATTTCTGTCGGAGGTCTCTTCCGCCGCGGTCCGAGTGGTCATGACCGTGGCCGGCGGCGCCGGGTCAGAGCCCCGGTGAACCGGACGCTGACCGTGTTGACGACTCCGCCGCGGGGAATACTCCCCTCCTTGCGACCCATCATCCACCATCACCGCCGCTTTTGGCACATTGGCACGGCCTGTAGTGCCCTTCCTCTCACACTCACTCAGGCGTCCTAGGAGGCTAGGTGCGCGATCCGACACCGGCTTCGCGTGCCAGGCCATTGACGCAGTCGCGCAGGAACCGGCCGAGAAGCCAGCGCCAGAACCATCCAGTGCCGGGCACAGCTGGGTCGAACGTCGAGTGCCACCGGATGGTGGTGCCGTCCGCCTTCGGGGTGAGGTCGATGTCCGCACGGTAGTTGCGCAACGGCATGCCCGACAGCAGGACATAGCTGAGCCGGCGGCCGGGCACCCGCTCGACGATCTCCTCCCGGCTGGTGAACGGCCAGGTGCGGAACACCCGGATCGCGCCCACGCCTTCCGGCACGCCCTCCCCCGGCCGCTCCAGCTCGAACGAGCCGAGCCCCGTCCAGGTGGGCCACGTCGCCCCCGACTCGACCAGCGCGTACACGGTGGCGGCGTCGGCCGCGGAGTGGGCCGACACATCGATGTCCAGTGGCATGTACCATATGGTACATGCCCGAGCCACGGCAGCGCCTCCTGGACGCGGCCATCGACCACCTCGCCGCGCACGGGCTGAGCGACCTCAGCCTCCGGCAGCTGGCGGCGACGCTCGGCACCAGCCACCGCATGCTGATCTACCACTTCGGCTCCAAGGAAGGGCTGCTCGTCGAGGTCGTCCGCACGGTGGAGCGGCAGCAACGAGACGCGTTCGCCGGGCTGGACGGATACGCGCCGGGCGAGGCGATCCGGCAGATGTGGCGGCGCTTCGCCGACCCGTCGCTGTGGCCGCACGAGCGGCTGTTCTTCGAGATCTACGGCCAGGCGCTGCAGGGCCGCCCGCACGCCGTGCCGTTGCTCGACGGCATCGTCGATTCCTGGCTGGCGCCAGCGGTTGAGTTCGCGCGCCGGCACGGCGTACCCGAAGACGTGGCACGGGCCGACGCGCGTCTCGGGGTCGCGGTCATGCGCGGCCTGCTCCTCGACCTGCTCGCCACCGGCGACCGACCCGCGGCCGACGCGGCGCTGGAGCGGTTCGTGGCCGGCTACGAGGCCCTGACGGGCTCGAACCTGGCGCGGCGGCCGAGCACCGAAAAGCCCAGCCGTGCGTAGAGACGCGCGGCGCCCGGATTGTTGACGTTGACGTCGAGCAGGGCGGCGGTGGCGCCGTCGGCGCGCATCCGGCGCAGTGCCTCGACGACGAGGGCTGTCGCGATGCCGCGCCCGCGCGCCTCCGGCCGCACCCCAACCTGCACGATCCACCCGTCCGCACACGTCACGAACCCGAGATCGGCTGCGCTTTCAGGCGCCGCGTCGATGATCGATTCGGGCGCTTCGGTCGCGAGCAGCGACCAGTCGGGACGGAACTCGTCGTCGCCGGCCGTCCACGCCACCCACCGTTCCGCGGGCCAGCCCGGAAAACCCGGCCGTTCGCGGAACGCCGCCTCGTGGACCGCGAAGAACCGCGCCACCGTCTCCGGCGCCCACGTGATCATCCGTACGCCGGCCGGCACCGGCACCAGGGGCAGATCAGTGGACAGGTCGATGCGCATGACATCTTCGGCGAACACCTGCCGCAGCCCGCGACTCTCGAACAGCCGCTCCGCCTCGGGCGTCACGGCTTCGGTCTCCAGCACGACATCGCTGGTGAACGTGCCCGCTGCCGCCAGCGCCCAGTCCAGCAACCGCGAGCCCACGCCGACTCCACGGTGCGCCGGGTCGACCATGCCGGTGATCATCGCCCGCTCCCCGACCCGCCGCACGACGGCCACCGCGACCAGCTCCCCCGCCGCCGTACGGCCAGCGCTGGTGATCGCGTCGCTGTCCCTGTATCGGCTGATCGCCACCTCGGTCAGGCCGCCGTCCACGGCGCGGCAACGCTCGGCAAGGTCGGCGACGTCAGAGGCGCTCGCCGCACCGAGCGGCCCCCAGGTCAGTTCGGCTGGCACGCCGCTGAGCCTACGAGACCCACCCTCGCCGCGGCGCCCCGCTATTTGACGCCGGCGGCGTCCATGCCGCGGAGCTCCTTCTTCAGGTCGGATACCTCATCGCGGATGCGAGCGGCCAACTCGAACTGGAGCTCGCGCGCCGCCGCCAGCATCTGGTCGTTGAGGTCCTGGATCAGCTGCGCCAGCTCAGCCCGGGCCATGCCCTCGGGGGCAGGGCGGGTGGCGCCCCTGCCGCGCGAACGGGTCTCGGGCACCGGGGCCTTGCCGCGAGACATCTGCCGACCGGCGCCGCCGATGATGGCGCCACCAGGGCCGTGGCCGCCGAGCGCGCCCTCGGTGTCGTCGGCCTCGCGATAGATGTCGTCGAGGATGTCGTGGATCTTCTTGCGGAGCGGCTCGGGCGAGATGCCGTTGGCCTCGTTGTACGCCACCTGCTTGGCGCGGCGCCGGTTGGTCTCGTCGATCGCGTTGGCCATCGACGGGGTCATCTTGTCGGCGTACATGTGGACCTGGCCCGACACGTTTCGGGCGGCGCGGCCGATGGTCTGGATCAACGAGGTGCCGCTGCGCAGGAAGCCCTCCTTGTCGGCGTCGAGGATCGCGACCAGCGACACCTCGGGCAGGTCGAGGCCCTCGCGGAGCAGGTTGATGCCCACGAGGACGTCGAAGTCACCCTTGCGCAGCTCGCGCAGCAGCTCGACGCGGCGCAGGGTGTCGACCTCGGAGTGCAGGTAGCGCACGCGGATGCCGTGCTCCAGCAGGTAGTCGGTGAGGTCTTCGGCCATCTTCTTGGTGAGGGTGGTGACCAGTACCCGCTCGTCGCGCTCGGTGCGCAGGTTGATCTCGTGCATGAGGTCGTCGATCTGGCCCTTGGTGGGCTTGATGATCACCTCGGGGTCGATCAGGCCGGTCGGGCGGATGACCTGCTCGACGAACTCGCCGCCGGAGTGCTGGAGCTCCCACGGCCCGGGCGTGGCCGACAGGAACACCATCTGCCCCACTCGCTCCAGGAACTCGTCGAACCGCAGCGGTCGGTTGTCGGCGGCGCTGGGGAGCCGGAAGCCGTGCTCGATCAGCAGCCGCTTGCGGGACGCGTCACCCTCGTACATCGCGCCGATCTGCGGGATCGTCTGGTGCGACTCGTCGATCACCGTCAGGAAGTCGTCGGGGAAGTAGTCGAGGAGGCAGTGCGGCGGGCTGCCGGGCTCACGGCCGTCGATGTGCATCGAGTAGTTTTCGATGCCCGAGCAGAACCCGACCTGCCGCATCATCTCCAGGTCGTACGTCGTGCGCATGCGCAGCCGCTGAGCCTCCAGCAGCTTGCCCTGCCGCTCCAGCTCTTCGAGGCGCTCGGCCAGCTCGGCCTCGATGCCGCGCATCGCCCGCTCCATCCGCTCGGGACCGGCGGCGTAGTGGGTCGCGGGGAAGATGAGGAGCTGGTCGACCTCCCGCACCACGTCACCGGTGAGCGGGTGCAGGTAGTACAGCTTTTCGACCTCGTCGCCGAAGAGCTCGATGCGGACCGCCAACTCCTCGTACGCCGGGATGATCTCCAGCGTGTCGCCGCGCACCCGGAACGTGCCCCGGTTGAACGCCATGTCGTTGCGGGTGTACTGGATGTCGACTAGCCGGCGCAGCAGCTTGTCGCGGTCGACCTCCTTGCCCACCTGCACACGGACCGACCGGTCGAGGTATTCCGACGGGGTGCCCAGGCCATAGATCGCGGAGACCGTGGCCACCACGATCACGTCGCGCCGGGTCAGCAGCGACATGGTTGCCGAGTGCCGCAGCCGCTCGACCTCCTCGTTGATCGAGGAGTCCTTTTCGATGTAGGTGTCGGTCTGCGGGATGTACGCCTCGGGCTGGTAGTAGTCGTAGTACGACACGAAGTATTCGACGGCGTTGTTGGGCATCAGCTCGCGGAACTCCTTGGCGAGCTGGGCGCATAGGGTCTTGTTGTGCGCGAGCACGAGGGTCGGCCGCTGGAGCCGCTCGACGAGCCAGGCCGTGGTGGCGCTCTTGCCCGTACCGGTGGCGCCGAGCAGCACGGTGTGGCGGTCACCCCGGCGCACTCGACGCTCAAGGTCATCGATGGCTGTCGGCTGGTCACCAGACGGCTTGTAGTCGCTGATTACCTCGAAACGGCCATCCACGCGTGGGATCTCGAGAGCCATGTTCTAAACCGTACGCCGCCCCACCGACAACATTCGCCCGCCCAGGTAACGTCTACGATCAACTTCGATATTGTCATTGTGTGGGAAAGATCACCGCGCTACCGTCTTAAGTGTAGGCCGCTCGCGGCGGCCGATCGGGCAGGTGACCGGGCCTCCACACCGGCTGGGCACCCCCGACGCAGGGTTGCAGCCCCGGCGGCTAGTCGGTGAGCGCACTCGAGTGGTCGCGCAGGACGCGCTGACCGGCCGCCGCGAGCGCCCCAAATCCAGAACCGTCGCCCACCGCGACGAGCGCACCCGCGCAAAGCACGCAGGAACGCCCAAAAAACACGTCACCTCTCGCGCGCTGAGCCAGTTCAACCTCCCGTGAAGGGAACCCAAGACCGGCGCCGCATTGTCGCCGTCATCGCCCTCGTCTGCCTCGGCGGCGGCACGCTCGCCAGCATGGCCACTGGCCTGGTCTCGTGCGCGCCCACGAACGAGCCCGTCAAAGCCCGGCAGCTCACCGCCGCGGAGGCGGAACGGCTCGGCGGCATGCGCGCCCGCAACTACAAGGATGCGCGGGTCGGCCTGCGGGCGACGGTGGGCAAGCCGGGCAGCGAGATCCGGCTCGCCGGCTGGGTCGACTGGCACCGGCCGCTGGTATACCTCGCGGCCACCACGCCCACAGCGAGTCCGGACGACGGGCTCCTCCAGTCGGTACCCGGTCTCGTGGCCACCCGACCGGGCCGCGCCGTGGAGCCCCCCACCGTTCCGCCCACCGACAACTGGAGCGTACGACCGTTCACGGCCGCCTCCTCGACGCCCGCGGTGATCGACTCGTTCCTCGCTCTGCTGTTCGCGATCGCCAGCGCGGAGCCCGACGCGGCCGATCTGCTGGCGCGCAGCGAGGCCAAGTGGATCGGCCGCGACAAGATCAGCGACCACCCGGTCGACATCCTGCTCGGCCCGGCAGTCCCACCCCGGCCGACACCGACAAAGACGACATCACCACAGACGGCATCACCAAAGACGAAACCACCAAAGACGAAACCACCAAAGACGAAACCGACGAAGAAACCAACGTCGACGCCGAGCGCCGCCAAACCGGTAGGACCCGCAAGTCCCACCCCCTCCCCCGGCTCGCTCGCCGCGATGGGCGGCGCCGTGAAGTACTGGCTGGACGGCGACGCCCGCCTACACAAGTTCGAGGCGCTGCTCACCAAGGACCTGCCGGTAACCGTCGAGCTTCGTCGCGAGGACAGGCCCGAACTGGTCGCGATCGACGCGTTCGGCGGGCGGGGCGCCAAGCCGCGCCAGGTGACCGCCCGCGAGGCGGCCGTGCTTGCGGCGATGCGCCAGCGGAACCGCGCGGTCGGCGGCGGCGAGCTCACCCTCAACGTGCCGATGCTGCCAACCGGCTCGCTCCAGGCCAAGGGCTGGATCGACTGGCGCTCGACGGTGGCGTACTTCCTGGCACACGAGAAGGACCAGGGCTACCTCATGCGGGTCAACCGCGCGGGCGTGTCGGTGCAGAAGGCGAAGAAGGACGCGGAGAAGCCGCCGCTGCCGCCGGCGAAGACGGGCTGGGAGCTCATCCCATGGGTGCGCCGTGGCGACGCGCTCGGCGGCCTCGACCTGGACATGTTGGTCAACGAGGCTCTCGCGGTCAGCAGCAGCGGCCGCGACGACGCCAAGAAGCTCCGCAAGGTGGCCCGCTGGCTGCGCGCGGACACGCTCGACGGCACGCCGGTGACCGTGTACGAGATCTCGAAGGTGGCCGACGTCGGCGGGGCGCGAGGGCAGGCCACGATCAGGTACTGGGTGGACAAGTCGGGTGGCCTGCGGCGGCTCGAACTGCGCACCCGCATCGGCGCCTACGGCCAGCTCGACATCAAGCCGGGTCGGGTGCCAAAGCTCAAATAAGCACGATGGTGGCCGGGCGGCCGGGGTCGGCGCTGCCGTGCCGGCCGTCCGCCAGCCGCGGGAACCCCGCCAGACCCAGCTCGTCACCCGAGCTCTGCCTTCCCGCGCGCCGCGCACCGGTTTCGTCGGCCCGTCGCTCGGTCCAGGCGCCGCCGGCCCCGAAGCCGTGCACCTCGATCACGCCATTGTCCGCGAGGCGTGGCTCGCCGCCCAGCACGTGCCCGAGCCGCGCGGCGACCCGCGGCCAGTCCTCCGGGCGTACCAGAGCACCAGGCTCAGCCACCCGCCCACGCCGCACGTTCTCCTCGTAAGGGACGAGCCGGTCGTCCCACAGCGCGTCGACCCGCGCGGCGAGGTCGTCGAGCGTGGCGTCGTTGCGCAGCAGCACGTCGGCGACCGCGCGCCGGTCGGCGTCGCCGGCCTGCGCGGCGATCCGCGCCCGCGCCTGCGGCGCGGGCATTCCCCGGTCTCGCACCAGTCGCTCCACGCGGGTGGCTTCGTCCGCCTCGACCACGATCACGAGATGGTACGCGGGCGCGAGCCCCACCTCGGCGAGTAGCGGGACGTCGTTGAGCACGATCGCGTCGGGCGGGGCGGCGGCGGTCAGCTCGACGGAGCGCTCGCGGACCCGCGGGTGCACGATCGCCTCCAAGCGCCGCCGGGCCGCCTCGTCGCCGAAGACCCGAGTGCCCAGCGCGGGCCGGTCCAGTTCGCCGTCTGGTCCCAGTACCCCATCGCCGAAGGCCGCCACGACGGCGGCCAATCCCGGCGTCCCCGCCGCGACCACCTCGCGCGCCAGCCGGTCGGAGTCGACGAGCAGCGCGCCTCGCGCGGCGAGGCGGCTCGCCACCGCGCTCTTGCCCGCTCCGATACCGCCGGTGAGCCCGATCGTCAGCACGACGCCAGGTTAGCGAAACGGCCCCCGCGAAGTGCGGGGGCCGTGCTCGTTGCCCTGGCGCCTGAGGGGCGCCGCCTTCCCTCGCGCCGCGCACCGACTTCGTCGGCGCGTCGCTCAGTCCAGGCGACGCCGGCCCCAGGGCCGTCGGTGGTGCTGAGATCTACTTGCCGCCGGCGAGCTTCTCGCGCAGCGCGGCCAGCGCCTCGTCGGTGGCGAGGGTGCCCGCGGGCTCCTCCGCCTGGCGTGCCGGAGCCGCCGTGGACGACGACGTGCCGCCGCCACCATTGGTCGGGGCCGGCGCGGCCGCCGCGTCGGCGTCTGCCGCACGAGCGGTCTGCACCTGCTTGGTGTGGGCCTCCCAGCGCTGGCGGGCCTCAGCGTACTGCTGCTCCCACGTCTCGCGCTGCTTGTCGTACCCTTCGAGCCACTCGCCGGTCTCCGGGTCGAAGCCCTCGGGGTAGATGTAGTTGCCCTCGTTGTCGTACGTGGCGGCCATGCCGTAGAGGGTCGGGTCGAAGTGCTCCTCGCCCTCGACGAAGCCCTCGTTGGCCTGCTTGAGCGACAGCGAGATCCGCCGGCGCTCCAGGTCGATGTCGATGACCTTGACCATCACGTCGGAGCCGACCTGCACGACCTGCTCCGGGATCTCCACGTGGCGCTCGGCCAGCTCGGAGATGTGCACCAGGCCCTCGATGCCGTCGTCGACCCGCACGAACGCGCCGAACGGCACCAGCTTGGTCACCTTGCCCGGCACGATCTGCTGGATCGCGTGGGTGCGGGCGAACTGGCGCCACGGGTCTTCCTGCGTGGCCTTGAGCGACAGCGAGACACGCTCGCGGTCGAGATCGACGTCGAGAACCTCGACCTCGACCTCCTGGCCCACCTCGACGACCTCGGACGGGTGGTCGATGTGCTTCCAGGACAGCTCGGACACGTGCACCAGGCCGTCGACGCCGCCAAGGTCGACGAACGCGCCGAAGTTGACGATCGAGGACACGACGCCCTTGCGGACCTGGCCCTTCGCAAGCTTGTTGAGGAACTCGGTGCGCACCTCGGACTGCGTCTGCTCCAGCCACGCCCGGCGGGACAGGACCACGTTGTTGCGGTTCTTGTCCAGCTCGATGATCTTCGCCTCGAGCTCCCGGCCGACGTACGGCTGCAGGTCGCGAACGCGGCGCATCTCGACCAGCGAAGCTGGCAGGAAGCCGCGCAGCCCGATGTCGAGGATCAGACCACCCTTGACCACCTCGATGACCGAGCCGCGCACGACCCCGTCCTCGTCCTTGATCTTCTCGATGGTGCCCCAGGCGCGCTCGTACTGCGCCCGCTTCTTCGAGAGGATCAGACGCCCTTCCTTGTCCTCCTTCTGGAGAACCAGGGCCTCGATGTGATCACCGACCGACACCACCTCAGCGGGGTCCACGTCATGCTTGATCGACAACTCGCGCGAGGGGATGACGCCCTCGGTCTTGTAGCCGATGTCGAGCAGGACCTCGTCCCGATCGACCTTGACGACGGTGCCTTCGACAATGTCGCCGTCGTTGAAGTACTTGATGGTCTCGTCGATCGCGGCGAGGAACGCCTCCTCGGACCCGAGGTCGTCGACGGTGACCTTGTTTGCGCTCGAGGTGGCCTCGATGCTGCTCGTCATGTGGACTGTTGCTCCGAACGGATGGTGTCGCGGTAACCTGCGCGCGCTCACGGACCCGCCGCCGGGCACAGCGCAACGTCGTCGATGATGCAGAATCGCCGGTGATGCTGGGATGTGTCCGTCGACCGCGGACCTACTCCCTGCCGAGGCCACGATCCGCGAGTGCATCGAACAGCTTACCGTGCGCATTACCACAGCGTGCAAGCCCCACCGCCACCTGATGTACGGTGTGTTTCCCAAACGCCATGAATTGCCCCGCATCCAGCCCTGATGTAGCGCTGGTCACACCTCGGTCCGCAACAGCATCGCACCGCCGTACGCGAGAGCCGCGATCGTACCGGCGAGCAGGACGAGCACCCACACCTCGTTCGCGACCAGCGTCCGGCGCTCCAGGATGCGAGTGTCGCTTCCGTCCTGGTAGTAGTGCTTGTGCCGGACGTACAGGAGCATCCGCTGCACCGCCCCGATAAGCAGGAACCAGACCCACATGTGCGCGTAGAGCGTCTGCAGGGGCGCGTCGACCTTCGCCGCCGCCAGCCCGATGACCACCATCAGCGCGGGCACCACCAGCCACCCCACGAGGCCGCGCACGGCGATCAGCATGACCACCAGAAACCCGAGGCTGGCCCAGAGCACCGCCTCGGCCTGGCCACGGACACGACGAACTTGCTGACATACCAGAGCGGCACCGCCAGCACCCAGGACAGCAGCGCCGCCGTCCACGTCATCTTCGAGGCCGCGCCCACGGCAGGCACCGTATCGACGGGCGTTGATCATCTCTATGGGGATACGGACACGGGTGCCGGGCCATGGCGGCCGATGGGCCAGAATGATCGGGTGACAGACACGGCTGCCCCGCGCGTGGCCCGCCGCCCGCTGGGCGACGCCGAGACCCGCCGCGCCAACCGCCACTGGTGGGACCGCGACGCCGACGCGTACCAGGCCGAACACGGGGCGTTCCTCGGCGACGTCGACTTCGTCTGGTGCCCGGAAGGCCTGCGCGAGGCCGACGCCGGGCTCCTCGGGCCGGTCGCCGGTCACCGGGTGCTCGAGGTCGGCTGCGGCGCGGCGTCCGCCGGGCGCTGGCTCGCGACGCAGGGTGCCCAGGTGGTCGGCATCGACCTGTCCGCGGGCATGTTGCGGCACGCGGTCGAGGCCTCCGCGCGCTCCGGTGTACAGGTACCGCTGGCGCAAGCCGACGTGCTGGCCCTTCCTTTCGCCGATGGGGCGTTCGACATCGTGTGCACGGCGTTCGGAGCCATCCCGTTCGTGGTCGACTCGGCGGCCGCCATGCGCGAGGTGCACCGGGTCCTGCGCCCCGGCGGCCTGTGGGTCTTCTCCGCGACCCACCCGATGCGCTGGATCTTCCTCGACGACCCGGGGGAGGGCGGGCTGCTCGCCGTCCACTCGTACTTCGACCGCAGCCCTTACGTCGAGTCCAATGAGGGCGGCGTACCCACATACGTCGAGCAGCACCGCACGCTCGGCGACCGCGTCCGCGAGCTGGTGGGCGCCGGCTTCGTCCTGCGCGATCTCATCGAACCCGAGTGGCCCGAAGGCCACACCCAGGAATGGGGCCAATGGAGCCCGATGCGCGGCCGCCTCTTCCCCGGCACCGCCATCTTCGTATCCACCAAGCCCTAGCTGTGATCAGGGCGTCCGCCGCGCGGCCACGCCTCTCCCCCACCCCCCGCTGATCAAGGACGAACGCACGTGGTTGGATCTCAAAACCACGTGCGTTCGCCCTTGATCGATGCAAACGGCCTTGATCGACGGGCGGCACCAGCCCGGCGACGACGACACCAGGCGCCAGCGCGAGAACGAGTGGCGGCGCAGCGGCAGCGATTACACCCAACCCGGCCGTTTGAGCAACGGGCAAGGTGGCGGCGCCGGCGGCGGGCATCGCCGCACATCGAGATTGCCCTAGGTCGTGCGTATGGAGCGGGCGAATCGCCGCACTCCCCGCCGCCGTCGCCGCCGGGCACGAGTCCAGGGTCGCGATCTCCGTTCGGTCTTTGCCGCATCCCGCGCGGACGGCGGGCCGCACACGATCGGCGCCCGGAGGGGCGCCGATCGAGGAACATCGCATCGATCAAGGGGCGCGCCGCAGAGAGCACGGAACGCGGGCGCGACGGCGGGGTTAGTGGTCGGCGCTGTTCCAGTCTTGGCCCACGCCTACGGAGACCTCCAACGGGACCGACAGGGGGTAGGCGTTGCCCATCTCCTGGCGCACCAGCGCCTCGACCGCGTCGCGCTCGCCTTCCGCCACCTCGAACACCAGCTCGTCATGCACCTGAAGCAGCATCCGCGACCGCATCCCGGTGGCGCGTAGCGCCTTGTCGACGTGCAGCATCGCCACCTTGATGATGTCGGCGGCCGAGCCCTGGATCGGGGCGTTGAGGGCCATCCGCTCTGCCATCTCGCGCCGCTGCCTGTTGTCGCTGATCAGGTCGGGCAGGTACCGGCGGCGACCGAGGATGGTCTGCGTGTAGCCGTCCTGCCGCGCCTGCGCCACCACCGCGTGCAGGTAGTCGCGCACCCCGCCGAACCGCTCGAAGTACTCGTCCATCAGCGCCCGCGCCTCTTCGGTTGGGATGCCGAGCTGCTGGGACAACCCGTAGACCGACAGCCCGTACGCCAGGCCGTAGTTCATCGCCTTGATCTTGCGACGGTGGTCGGCTGTGACCTCGGACAGCGGGATGCCGAACACCGACGACGCGGTCGCGGCGTGGAAGTCGGCGCCCGAGTTGAACGCGTCGATCAGCGCCTCGTCCTTGGACAGGTCGGCCATGATGCGCATCTCGATCTGGCTGTAGTCGGCGCTCATCAGGCACTCGTATCCGGAACCGACCACGAACGCCCGCCGGATCCGCCGGCCCTCCTCGGTGCGGATGGGGATGTTTTGCAGGTTGGGGTCGGTCGACGAGAGGCGGCCGGTGGCGGCGACGGTTTGGAAGTACGTCGTGTGGATGCGACCGTCGTCGGAAACCGACTTCAGCAAACCGTCGACAGTGGACTTGAGCTTGGCGACGTCGCGGTGTCGCAGCAGGTGCTCCAGCAGCGGGTGGCCGGTCTGCGCGAACAGGCCCTGCAGCGCGTCGGCGTCGGTGGTGTAGCCGCTCTTGATGCGCTTGGTCTTCGGCAGGTCGAGCTCGCCGAACAGGATCTCCTGCAGCTGCTTGGGCGAGCCGAGGTTGAACTCGCGCCCCACGACCGCGTATGCCGCCTGGGCAGCCGCCTTGACCTCGGCCGCGAAGTGGCTCTCCAGACCCGAGAGGTATTCGGTGTCGGCGGTGATGCCGGTGCGCTCCATCTCGGCGAGGATCTCGACCAGCGGCAGCTCGACGTCGGCCATCAGCTCCAGGGACAGCTCGCCGTCGCGCGACAGCTCGGCGTCGATCGCGCCGGCCAGGTCGAGCGTGGCCCGGGCGCGGAGCATCAAGTTGTTTGACGCCTCACCGGCTGGGTCGCCAAAGCCGAAGCCGTCGAGCGTGAGCTGGCCGGTCTCGGGCGCGTCGACCCGCAGCTCGCGGTGCAGGTAGCGCAGGGCCAGGTCGGTCAGGTCGTAGGTGCGCTGGTCGGGGCGGGCCAGGTAGGCCGCGATCGCCGTGTCGCGGGTGACGCCGCGCAGCTCCCAGCCGCGGGCGCGGAACGCGAGCAGCGCCGGCTTGCTGTCGTGGATCACCTTGGGCCGCTCGGGGTCGGCTAGCCAGGCACCGACGGCGGCCTCGTCGGCCTCGCCGAGCTCGGCGGGGTCGAACCACGCGGCGGGACCGTCGGCGGCGGCCAGCGCGACACCGATCAGCTCGCCCGTGCCCCGGCCGAACCGCCCGGCCACGGCGACACCCAGCGGCGAGCCCGACGGCGCGTGCGCCTGGAGCCACCCGGCCACCTCGCCGCCGGCCAGGACGTAGCCGTCGAGCTCGAACCCGGACTCGGCCTCCGGCTCGACGGCGTCGAGGTACTGGTACAGCCGCTCGCGCAGGACCCGGAACTCCAGCGCGTCGAAGACCTGGTGCACCGCCTCGCGATCCCAGCCCTGCCACCGGGCGTCTTCGGGACGCAGCGGCAGCTCAAGGTCGCACACGAGCTGGTTGATCTCGTAGTTGCGCATCACGCTGGCCAGGTGGGCGCGCAGGTTGTCGCCGGCCTTGCCCTTGATCTTGTCGGCGTTGGCGATGACGCCTTCGAGCCCGCCGTACTCCTTGATCCACTTGGCCGCGGTCTTGTCGCCGACGCCCGGAACACCGGGCAGGTTGTCGCTGGTCTCACCGACCAGGGCGGCCTTGTCCCGATACTGCGAGGGGGGCACGAAGTATTTCGCCTCGACCGCCTCCGGGGTCATCCGCCAGACCTCTGAGACGCCGCGCACCGGGTAGAGCACGGTCACGTGCTCGTCGACCAGCTGGAACGCGTCGCGGTCACCGGTGCTGATCACCACCTCCATGCCGGCCTCGCGGCCCTGCATGGTCAGCGTGCCGATCACGTCGTCGGCCTCGTAGCCCGGCTTTTCCACGACCGGGATCCGCAGCGCGTCGAGGACCTCCTTGACCAGGCTGACCTGCCCCTGGAAGGGTGCGGGCGTCTCCGACCGGCCGGCCTTGTACTCCGCGTATTTCTCGGTGCGGAAGGACTGTCGCGACACGTCGAACGACACGATGATGTGCGTCGGCCGCTCGTCGCGCAGCATGTTGATCAGCATCGAGGTGAAGCCGAAGACCGCGTTGGTCGGCTGCCCGGTATGTGTCGAGAAGTTCTCCACCGGCAGGGCGAAGAACGCCCGGTAGGCGAGCGAGTGACCGTCGAGCAGGAGCAGGCGCGGCTTCGTTTCTGTCACAAATAGCGACTCTAGTCCGACCCACCGACACTCCTCCGGCGGGCACGCTGTGCTGGTTGGCGCTCGCTCCGATCGCGCGGGTCTCGAGGCCGGCGCGCCACGCCGGCTAGCGGGGCACCCCGCCGCCCGCAAACGCCGTACTGTGACCGGGTCCCAACTCATCGAAGGAGGCGCGGATGGACCGGCCGGCGTGGGCACCGCCAGAGGTCGACCTGGATCGGCCGAGCCCGGCTCGCATCTACGACTACATGCTTGGCGGCCTGCACAACTTCGCCGTCGACCGGCAGATGGCCGAGCAGGTGATCGCGGTTGCCCCCGAGGTGCGGCTGGCCGCGCACGCCAACCGCGGCTTCCTGCGCCGCGCCGTGGAATACCTGGCCGGTGCCGGGATACGCCAGTTTCTCGACCTGGGCTCGGGCATCCCCACGGTGGGCAACGTGCACGAGGCCGCGCGGAGCGTGACGCCGGACGCCCGGGTGGTCTACGTCGACGTCGACCCGGTGGCGGTCGCGCACAGCCGGGCCATCGTGGCCGAAGACGACCTGGTGACGGTGATCCACGCCGACGTCCGCGACGTCGAGGGCGTGCTCGCCTCGCCCGAGTTGCACGAGCGGCTCGACCTGAAGGAGCCGGTCGCGGTGCTGATGGTGGCGGTGCTGCACTTCATCCCCGACTCCGACGCACCCGCCACGATGATCGCCAAGCTGATGGACGCGGTCGCGCCGGGCAGCTACCTCGCGCTTTCGCAGGTCACGACCCCACCTCAGACGCTCACCCCGGAGCAGCAGGCCGCCGCTGAGCGGTACACGAAGGTGAATCCTGTCGCGATGCGCACGCACGACGAGATCGCTGGCTTTTTCGCGGGCCTGGAACTGGTCGATCCCGGTCTGGTGGATCCGGCGCGCTGGCGCGCCGACGAGGACGAGGTCGGCGGCATGGTGTCGTCGTTCGCCGGGGTGGCGCGCAAGCCGTGAACGCTGTGAGGGCCCGGCGCGTGCGCCGGGCCCT
This sequence comes from Micromonospora sp. CPCC 206061, assembly GCF_036906915.1. Classification (NCBI taxonomy): domain Bacteria; kingdom Bacillati; phylum Actinomycetota; class Actinomycetes; order Micromonosporales; family Micromonosporaceae; genus Micromonospora; species Micromonospora sp. CPCC 206061. The sequence continues at coordinate 15,988 of NZ_JBAKHX010000081.1, read as the reverse complement.
CACCAAACAGCGTCAGGCGACGCCGAGGTACGCGTCGCGGACCCGGCTGTCGGTCAGCAGCTCCTGACCGGTGCCCTCTTGCACGATCTTGCCGGTCTCCAGCACGTACGCGCGGTGCGCGCGGGAGAGCGCCTGCTGGGCGTTCTGCTCGACCAGCAGGATCGTGGTGCCCTGCTGGTTGATCTCCGTGATGATCTCGAAGATCTGCTGGATCACCATCGGCGCCAGCCCCATCGAGGGCTCGTCGAGCAGCAGCAGCTTCGGCCGGGCCATCAGCGCCCGCCCGACCGCGAGCATCTGCTGCTCACCGCCGGAGAGCGTGCCGCCCGCCTGCTTTCGCCGCTCGGCGAGGCGTGGGAACAGCCCGAACACCCGGTCGAGGTCGGACGCGATCGCGCTCGTGTCGCGCCGGGTGTACGCGCCCATGTCCAGGTTTTCCAGCACCGTCATACCGGGGAAGATGCCCCGGCCCTCGGGTGACTGGCAGATGCCCCGGATGACCCGAAGGTCGGCGCGGAGGTTGGTGATGTCTTCGCCCGCGAATTTGATGCTGCCGGTGGCCACCGGACGCAGGCCGGAGACGGCCCGCATGGTCGTGGTCTTGCCGGCACCGTTCGCGCCGATGAGGGCCACGATCTCGCCCTCGGCGACCGTGATGCTGATGCCGTGCAGCGCCTCGATCCGGCCGTACCGGAGGGTCAGATTCTCGATCTCAAGAAGCATCGGCGGGTACCCCCAGATACGCGGCGATCACCTTCGGGTTTTCCCGCACCTCGGCGGGTGGGCCCTCGGCGATCTTCTTACCGAACTCAAGAACCACGATCCGGTCGGTCACACCCATGACCAGGCGCATGTCGTGCTCGATGAGCAGGACGGTGTATCCCTTATCGCGGATGTCGCGGATCAGCTTGAGCAGCTGCTCCTTCTCCGCGGGGTTGAACCCGGCCGCCGGCTCGTCGAGGCAGAGCAGCTTGGGCTCGGTGGCGAGCGCCCGGGCGATCTCCAGCCGGCGCTGGTACCCGTACGGCAGGTTGCGCGCCAGGTCGTTGGCCCGGTCAGCGATGCCGACGAACCGCAGCAGCGCCATCCCCTTCTGCTCGCCGGCCCGCTCCTCCAGGGTGTGCCGGGAGATCCCGAACACCTTGGCGAACGCGAGCCGGGTCTGCTGCCAGGCCCGCACCAGGCCGTTGTCGCTGTCGACGACCGGCAGCTCCTCGGGCTTGGCGCGCTTGCGGTACAGGCGGAAGAGGGCGCCCGGCACGCTCGTGAAGTGCTGCGAGTCGGTGCCCACCATGACGTTTTCCAGCGCCGTCATCTCCGGGAAGAGCCGGATGTTCTGGAACGTCCGCGCGATGCCCATCCGGTTGATCTGGTGCGGCTTGCGGCCGGATACCCGCTCACCGTCGAACCGGACCTCGCCGGAGGTGGGCCGGTAGACCCCGGTCATCGCGTTGAAGCAGGTGGTCTTGCCGGCGCCGTTCGGGCCGATCAGTCCGAGGATCTCGCCACGGCGCACCTCGAAACTGACGTCGTCGAGCGCCACCACACCGCCGAACCGGAGCGTGACGTGGTCGACCACCAGCAGGTCGTCGCGCCGGGGCTGCTCCGACGCGGCCAGGGACACCAGGTCTTCGGGCTCAGACATTGGCCGGTGCCTCCTTCCTCCGGTCGGCCAGCTCACGCGCCCTGCGCCGACTGGGTATCAAGCCCTGCGGCCGCAGCAGCATGACCAGCACCAGTGCCAAGCCGAAGGCCAGCGTCCGGTACTCCGAGAAGTCCCGGAACCGTTCCGGCAGGTACGCGAGCAGGAACGCGCCGATCGCGACGCCCGGGATGTTTCCGGCGCCGCCGGCCACGACGGCCGCCACGAACAGGATGGACAGGTAGACGTTGAACTGGGTCGGCTCGATGAACGCGTTCCGGCTGGCGAAGAGGAACCCGGAGAGGCCGCCGAGCGCCGCGCCCATCGCGAACGCCCACAGCTTGAACTTGAAGCCAGGTACGCCCATCACGGCGGCCGCGTCTTCGTCTTCCCGGATCGCCAGCCATGCCCTGCCGACCCGGCTGTGCTCCAGCCGCCGCACCGCGAACACCATGACGATGACCACGGTCAGCGCCAGCCAATACCACGGCTTCGGGTCGATCAGGCCGAAAATCGTATTGTCAGCCGAGGGCGCCCCCTCCGGTCCCGGAATGGCCGCGATGCCCTGCGGACCTCCGGTCCACGCCGAGTTACGCGCCACGATCCGGATGATCTCGCCGAAACCGAGCGTCACGATGGCGAGGTAGTCGCCTCGCAACCGCAGTGTCGGCCAGCCCAGGATCACGCCTGAGATCATCGTGAAGGCGATCGCCAGCGGAATGCAGATCGCCCAGCTGACCGCCCACTGTTCCGAGAGGTCGAACCGATTCTGCAGCGCCTTGACAACCGGTGACTGAGTGGAGCCGAACAGCGCGACGCTGTAGGCGCCAATGGCGTAGAACCCTACGTAACCCAGGTCGAGCAGGCCGGCCAGACCGACCACGATATTCAACCCGATCGCGATGAGCACGTAGATCGCGCAGCTGAAGAGCACGCCGGCCCAGTTGTTGCCCTGCGGGATGTAGTCGGTCCGAAACCACGTGAGCCCGGGGACGCCGAGATACGGCAGGTAGTACAGAAAGGCGACGAACGCGAGGAGACCGAGGGCCTTCTGCCACCGGGGAAGGGCCCGCACGCGTTCGCCGATGCCGGCGGTCAGTCGCTGGCGCCGATCGTTGATCTCGCGAAGTGTCTCGGTCATGCGGGGCCCCCGCGGAAATGTGTATCGAAGCGGAGCATTTGCGTGGGGTGCGTCATGCCCGTGCCCTCCCGAGTGACTCTCCGAGCAAGCCGGTCGGCCGGAAGAGCAGCACGACGACCAGCACCACGAACGCGGCCACGTCTTCCCAGTTCGACGAGGTGAGCGTGGCCGCATACACCTCGACGACGCCGAGGAGCAGGCCGCCGAGCAGCGCCCCGCGCAGGTTGCCGATGCCGCCGAGAACCGCCGCGGTGAACGCCTTGAGGCCCAGCACGAAGCCGACGTTGAAGCGCGTGTTGCCGTACCGGAGGCAGTAGAGCAGCGCGGCGGCGCCGGCCAGCAGGCCGCCGAGCAGGAAGATCAGCGCGATCACCCGGTCCTTGTTGACGCCCATCAGTGCGGCCGTATCTGGGTTCTGCGCCACCGCCCGCACGCCCCGGCCGTAGCGGGTGCGGTTGATGAACACGTCGAGGCCGAACATCATGGCCAACGCCGCGACCACCGTGATCGCCTGAATGTTGGTGATCTCGGTGTTGCCGATCGTGAAGAGCACCGACCGCTCCACGATGGTCGGCATGCCCTTGACCAGCCGGCCCTGCCACAGACCAAATGCCTCGGACAGGACCAGCGACAGGCCGATCGCGGTGATCAGGAAGATGAGTGGCGGGGCGTTCATGCGCCGCAGCCGCCGGTATGCGATCCGTTCCACCGCGACGGCGGTGGCGCCGGACGCTGCCGCCGCCGCAACCAGGCCGGCGAGCAGCAGCAGGATCACCGTGCCGATCGCGGGCGAGTCGGTCGCGCCGAGGACGCTCCAGGTACCGACCACCGTGAAGGTGCCGATCATGAAGACCTCGGAGTGCGCGAAGTTGATCAGTCGCAGCACGCCGTAGACCAGCGTGTATCCCAGCGCGACGAGCGCGTAGATGGAGCCCTTGGACAACCCGTCCACGGTGTGTTGGCCAAGGTGCCCGAACAGAGCATCAAAGTCCACGAAAGTCCCTTCATACCGCGACGGCCGGGGGGTTCTCCCCCGGCCGTCTACGGTCATGACGCTCAGCTGAGCTTGATCTCCGACTGTGGCGTGATCTGGCCGCCCTTGATCTCGTAGGCCCAGATTACGACCTTGCTCGGGTCAACATCGCCCGTGTCCGCGAACTTGATGTACTTCGAGACGCCTTCCTTGTCGTAGGCGTCAACCCAGTCCAGCAGCTCCTTGCGGGTGGACTTGCCGTCCTTGTAGCCGTCGAGCAGGACCTTCGCGGCGTCGTAACCCTCGGCGCCGTAGGAGCCGGGCGCCACGCCGTACTCCTTCTCGAAGTCGGCGGAGAAGGTGCCACCAGCCTCAGCGGCCGGGAGGCACGGGCAGGTGACGATCGCACCTTCGGCGCCGGCGCCAGCGCCCTGGGGGAACGCCGGGTCGTACAGGCCGTCGAAGCCGAGGAACTTGGCGGTCACGCCGGCCGCGCGCAGCTGCTTGAGCAGCGGCGCCGCCTCGTTGGTGTAGCCACCGTAGGCGATCGCGTCGGCCTGGGCCGCCTTGATCTTGGAGATGGTGGCGTCGAAGTTGGTCTGGTCGGTCTGCACCTTGTCGCTGGCGACCACCTGCGCACCGAGGCCCTTGGTCAGCTCGGCGGCGATGCCCGCGCCGTAGGTGCTGCCGTCGTCGATGACGAAGACCTTCTGCGACTTCAGCGTGTTCTTGAAGTAGACGGCGGCGGCCTCACCCTGGGTGGCGTCGTTGCCGACGACCCGGTGGAACGCCTTGTTACCCGCCGCGGTGAGCTCGGTGGCGGTCGCCGACGGGCTGACCATGACCAGGCCGGCAGCCTCGTAGGTCGGCATGGTGGCCTTCGACTCGCCCGAGAAGTGACCGCCGATGACCGAGGTGAAGGACTGGTCCTGAGCGACCTGGTTGGCGATCGGGGTGGCCTGCTCGGCCGCGCCCTGGGTGTCGAACTCCTGCAGGGTCACCTGGCAGTCGGCGTTTTCCGCGTTGTGCTGCTTGACGGCCAGCTTGGCACCGTTGAGCGACGGGATCACCAGGCCGGCGTTCGGACCCGTGAACGCGCCGAAGATTGCGATCTTGCCACCACAGGTGCCATCGCCGGACGCGTTGTCGTCACCGCCAGAGTCCTGGCACCCGACAGCGGCGACCATGGCCGCCGCCAGGGCGACGCCCCCGAGCGCCCGTACATACTTTCGCCTCACGGCTTTCTGACCTCCTCCAGAGACAGGCAGCGAATAGCATCACACAGGCTGTTGCCCGGCGCGGAACCGCCGCCCGCATTGCGGCTCGTGATGGCGGAGCGTACTGGCCCTCATACCGATGTCGGAAGAGCTTGGGCTGGCACTTGCGAAACCGTTACAAACACGAGCGCCAACCTGCCCCCTCCCGTAACATCGGACGCCGAATCGCTCCTTATATGTCTGGCCTTTTCACTTCTCCGGGCCGGCGCCCAGAGGGCTCTCCGTGCGCCAAACCCTCCCGACCTGCCCTTCGTCGGCCAACAGCAGGAGGCGGCCATCGGCTTCGAACACGGACGCCGCCTGGTTGGCGCCCCACGGCATCGCCGTGGGCGCGGCGACCGTACGCCAGGAGGCGCCGCCGTCCGGCGACAGCCACACCGCGTACCGGGCGCCATCGGACACCGTCGTCACGAGTTGCTCGCCGGTGGCGGTCAGCCCGCTCACCGACAACACACTGGCACCACTGGACCCACCGAAGCGCGCGCGGGCCTGCCACTGGTCGCCCTCCAGCCGCCAGGCACCGAACTTCAGGCCGCGCAGCCCGACCGCGTAGGCCGTGCCGTCGTCCGACACGGCCGCCCGCTGGAACTCGTCGTACTCCGCCTCGCCCGGCGCCGCCGTCCGGCGCCAGGTGACGCCGTCGGTCGAGCGCCAGGCCATCGGGTCGCGGTCGGTGCGCCCAGCGGCGATGAATCCGCCCGCCACCAGCCAGCCGTCGGGTGCGACGACCACGTCGGCCGCCCACGTCTCGCCGCGCTCGTCACTGGACAGCTCCGGCGCGTCCTCCAGGATCTCGAACTTCGCCGAGTCCGCCGACGTCCAGACCGCCGCACCGCTGTATCTGTTGCCGGTGATCATCCAGCCCTTCGGCCCGGCCGCCATCCGCGACACGTTGATCGCGACCGGCCCGCCGTACAACTCGAACCGGGCCCTCACCTCCGTCAACGAGCCGTCGGGCTGCTGATACCAGCTGCTGACCCGCGGGTTGCCGTGCGCGCCGCCGACCTTGCCGCCGACCGCCGCCAGCCTGCCCTCGCGGCAGCCCGCCGTGTAGATCACGTTTTGCTTGCCGTAGTAGCTCTCGGCGTGAATCGTGAGCGATGTCCACGTCTGCATGTCGGTGCTCACCCACGCCGCCGGCTGGGTCACGCCGTCGGCGCCGGCGGTCGCGCCCACGATGTACCACTTGCCGTCACACGCGGCCGCGGCCCGTGGCATGAACCGCCCGGCCGCTCCGGCGGGCATCGGCAGGGTGAGCTCCGACCACGCCGGGCGTACCACCGGGTCGGGATCGGGATCGGACCCGCAGCCGCCGGCGCTCGCGGTGGCGAGCATGGCGACGAGCACCGCCGAACCCACCCGGCGCGCCACTACGGCCTCAGCCCGCGTCGGCCGGCGGGTTCTCCGGCGTCTCGGCCAGGATGCGCTCGGCGACCTCGCGCATGGTCATCCGGTGGTCCATCGCCGTCCGCTGGATCCACTTGAAAGCCTGCGGCTCGGTCATGCTGTAGGTCGTCATGAGCGTGCCTTTGGCACGCTCGACGACCTTTCGGGTCTCCAGGCGGTCAGTCAGCCCGGCGACTTCGGACTCCAGGGCCGAGATCTCCTGGTACCGCGACAGCGCGATCTCGATCGCCGGCACCAGGTCACTCTTCTGGAACGGCTTCACCAGGTATGCCATGGCGCCGGCTGCCCGAGCGCGCTCGACCAGGTCACGCTGGCTGAACGCGGTCAAGATCACAACTGGCGCGACCCGCTCACCCGCGATCCGCTCCGCGGCGGCCAGGCCATCCATGATCGGCATCTTGATGTCGAGGATGACGAGATCCGGCTTCAGCTCCTCTGCCAGGCGCACCGCGGTCTCACCGTCGCCAGCCTCGCCGACCACGTCGTAGCCCTCTTCGACGAGCATCTCGGCCAGGTCAAGCCGGATGAGCGCCTCATCTTCGGCGATCAGCACCCGCCTGCGCTCGCCACCCGCCTGCGTCTCGGCCACGTAGCCCTACCCCTCGCACTTTCCCTCGACACCCCGCCAGTCGGATGCCGTCGCTCTCAGCGTAGTGGGTAGTCTGGTCCCGGCCGATCCCCAGACCCGGCCTGTAACGTCCCCGTATCCCAACCGGCAGAGGAACGGAGCTCAAACCTCCGACAGTGTGGGTTCGAATCCCACCGGGGGCACCACCAGCAAGGGAACGCGCCCCTGGGGCGTCTTTGTTGATCTTGGTCTTGTCAGGCTTCGCTGCCTCGATCTTTGCCTTGATCGCGCCGACCGCCTCCGCGTAGATCGTGACTCGGAGTGTCACCTGATGCCTGGCGCGGTCGTAGCGGATCTGGAGTTGGAAGGCGTCATACAGCTCCCGTTGCTCCGCCTCGGACAACAGCGTCAGGTCGACGGCGCCTTGTGGCAGTAGGTCAAGCAGAGCCGGGTTGCCGGTACGGCGGTCGTGCTCCTGTTGGTCGAGTGCTTCCAGCTTCCGCGTAGCGGAGCGGCGTTCCGTGGTGATCTCCGCGAAGCGGCGTTGCAGCGCGGCCCGCCACTGGGTGTCGATGTCGTCGTCGCCGGTCGGCTCGTACTGCTCCAGTTGTTTGATGACGTTGACCTGCCCCCGGCCAAGTTGATCAAGTTGGGTGCGAAGAGCCGCCCGCTGGGCGGCCGGACCGGGGTCCTGGTCGGCATTCTGTTGTCGCTGGTTGAGGTACAGCCCGCGCTGCGGACCGAGGATGCGCTCCGCGAAGAACCTGCCGACCACGGACAGGATGTGATCTTCGCGTACGACGATGCACTTGGGGTGCTCGTGATACCAGGGCTGGTCCTTGTGGTGCTGGAGGTTGGTGACGCAGGAGTAGTAGATGGTCATCTGCTCACTTCGGATCCTGGCCTTGCCGATCATCCTCCGGTTACATACACCGCAGATGACGTACGAGCGCAGCACGTAGCTCCGTTTGGCCTGCCGGTGCGCGGCGTTGGGGCCAGCGCCGCCGCGCGAGCCCTGACGGAACCGGGCGATCGGAGTGGCGGCCTCGAAGATCGTCCTGGTAACGAGCGGTTCGTGGGTCGGGCGGGGTGACCAGACCCATTCGTTGGGCGGGTTGACCTGGCCCGGTGCGTTGCGCTCGGGTCGTGACCGCTTACGCCGGTTCCAGACCATGTAGCCGGTGTACTTCGGGTTGACCAGCAGATCGCGCACCGAGGACTTGGTCCAGGCGCCCACGGTCCGCCGGCCCTTGCCGGGGATCGGCTGTGGCGGCGGGTACCTGTCCAGGTCGGCGTTGAGCCGGTGAGCGATGTCTTGCACGCCGAGGCGTTGCAGGGCCCGCCACTGGAAGATCTGCGTAACGACCGGGGCGCGTAGCGGATCAGGCACAAGCCTGGTCTTCGTCTTGCCGTCGTCGCGTTTAGCTTTGACCGGGTGGGGATGACGTTCGGCGAGGTAGCCGTAGGGCGGCTTGCCGATGTTCCACCCTTGCCGAGTGTGTTCCTTGGCACCGTCCCACGACAGTTCCAGCATGTTGATGACGTACCACTCGGCGATAGCCTGTTTGACTCGTCGGGTCAGGATCTGCGTCGCCTTCTTTGGACGTTCACCACCGGTGCGTTGTAGGGCATCGGGTTTGATGCCCTCGTCGGCGGCCAGTAGAGCCACCCCGTTCTGGGCGAGCTCGTACTCGATTTTTGTGCTGAAGTAGCTGACTCGCGCTACCCGTTCGATGGACTCGCACGCGACCGCGACGAATCGGCGGTCGGGGCGTTTTGCTTCCTCCAGCATGTCCGCGATTCCGCCGTCGCGGGCGATGGGGATGTCAAATCGTTCGTGGGCGTTGCCTTGGCCGCGGTGTTCGAGGTCCTTGCGGCCGGACTCGATGTCGTAGAACTTCGCGACGATCACGAATGGGGCTGGTAGTGCCCGGCGAGTGTTCTCCAGTTGACGGGGCAGGGACAGGGTTGGGTCCTGCTGGTCGTCGGTCGAGGTCCGGCCCATCCACGCCACCGGGATGATCGTGGGCGCGACGTCGTCGGGGCTGTTGTGATCCGCGACGGTTTGCAGCCAGGACAGCACACTCATGCCGTCGTTGGCAGTCGCATCAGGGAGGTCGACGGTGGTAGTCATAGGCGATTCTCTTCCTGAAGGGTTTGTTCGTTTTTCTCAGCGAGGCTGGTGAGAATTCGATAGACGACCTCACCTTGAGCCGCATGCAGTTTCTGACCTTCTGGCCCATCCACCACGACCAGTTCGACCAGAACCGTTGGTTCCGTGCGTTCCGTACCGTTGTTCCCTGGCCGTGTTTCGACTGTTCCAGGATAGTCGACGGCGGCCGGAATATCGTTTTCTTGTGGCATAGTTCCCCCTGTTTTGGGCAGTGAATGACGGTTCTTTTCATTGGGTTCCATTCCTTTCTCGGCTCCGCACGGAGTCTTTGATGTGAAAGACCTTTCGATGCCGAGCTGATCTAAACCACTACTCGACGTCCGGGTCGTCCGTCCCGGCGGGTCACGGCCTCGTCATTGGCCGCTTAGTGGGTGATTCGCTCGGGCGAGGCGCAGGGCCGATGGGTGGGGTGTACTTCCCATCGAGACAGGCCCGTCACCCGGGTGGCGCGGCCGGTTGCAGCCAGCGCTGGATGGTGGCGTTGAGGGTGGGGAAGGCGGCGCGGAGGGTGTGGCCGATCAGGAGGGTGCACCACCAGGCGAGCGCGACCAGGAGTGCGTAGCGTAGGGCGTCGGCGGTGGTCAGGCCGTAGACGATGACGCCGGCCGCCGCCAGGATGACGGCGACCGCGATCCGGAGGAGCCAGCGTCGGGTCAGGAGGCCTGCGACGGCGATTGCGGTCAGGATGGCGCCGGCGCGGGCGACGAGGTCGTAGTGTCCGATGACTGAGGCGGGGAAGCTGCCCCATCCGGCCGCGGTCATCAGCAGGACGCCGAGGCTTCCGGTCAGGATCGCTGCCAGCGGGGGTCGTCCAGCGGGGAGCCAGTCGGACAGGGCGTGCGGTGGGATGCGCGGGCCGATGACGGTGATGAGGATGGCCGCGGTGACGGCGAAGGCCGCGCCGAACATGCTCCAGCGTAGGTAGGGGCCGACTGGGATCCATCCGTCCTGGTAGCGGCTGGGGATCGCGACGGGCATGATCATCGCGTAGACGCTGGCCAGGGCCAGACTCACGAGGGCGGCGGCGGGGTAGATGCGCCGCATCAGCGAGCCTGTCGAGGGCGGTCCGGCACCGGCTGGCGGATTGCCGATCATGGTGGCGACACCGAGGTACGCGACGGCGAGTGTGGACAGTGCGGCGAGCGCACCGGCCAGGGCGACGATCTCCATGTGCGTCTCGACGGCCGCGATCGAAAGCGGATGCGGTCCCATCCATTTGCGGGTCGTTTCGATCGCCTGCCACAGCAGCAGCACGGAGGCGATCCAGATCAACAACGGTACGGTCAGATCCCGAGCCCGGAACCGGATCCTGGGCGCCTGCGCCGGTCCCGTGTAGGTGGCCACGCGGTAGGGGTCCGCCACGCGAAGCGCGCCGTCGGCGGCGGCGATGTCCGTGCGGCTGGGGATCGCGGGCTGGTGACCGGTGTGGGTGGCCACCGCTTCGGCGAGGCCGGGCAGCCGGGCGCCGCCTCCGGTGAGCACCACGGCCGTCAGGTGACTGCGGTCGATATCAGCGGCGGCCACCAGGTACTCGATCCGGTCCGGTAGCGGGGTGAGGATCTCGGCGGATGCTTCTGTGAGGGTGTCGCGGTCGACCACCGCAGGTGGGTAGCTGGCCGGTAGCGGTATGACGGCTTGCTGTTGTTGCCAAAGGGCTTCCTTGGCGGTTCGGGCGGCCTGCCACAGCGCTCGATGCTCCCGGAGCTGGTCCACGGTGTCCGGTGTGAGTAGCTGCTGCCACCGGTCGGGTTCGGCGTCGATGAGTGGTCGGGCCGCAGCCTCGGCGAGCTTGTCGTCGACGGCGTTACCGCCCGCGTCCGGGTAGGCGGCGGTGGCGAGCACATTGAGACCGTTGGTGGCGTGTTGGACGACGGACAACTCCAGGCTGACCGCTCCGGCGTCGCAGACCAGCACACAGCTGCCGGCCGGTATCGGCAGGCCCGCCAATGCGGTCATGTGCGCGACGACCGCGACCGGTGTGGTGACCAGCGTCGCCGGCGGGAGGCCGGCGCGGGCGACGGCCTGTTGCAGGCGTTCTCGGCGCCGTGGTCCCCAACTGGCCGGCACCGCGATGTCCACACCAGACGGTGCTCTGCCGGACAGAGTTTGGGCCTCGGCAGCCAGGCGGCGCATCACCGCGGCGACGAGTTCGACCACCTCGATGGCACGACCTGCCAGGGTCACGGTCGTGGAGTTCGTCGCGAATCCGGATAAGGGATCGGCCACGTAACAGTCCGGCCGCGCCAGCGCCGCTGCGCGCCCGGGCTCCCCTACAACCAGGAGCGCCGTTTCCGGGTCCACGTAGACGCCGGAGGGCAAGGTGGCCAAGCCGTCGGGCATCAGGGGAAGCCATGGTCCGCCGGGCAGGGCGATAACCGCCGCCACGTGCGCGGCACCGAGGTCGATGCCCAGCCGGACTGGCCCCTGCATGCCAGGCAGTGTGCCAAAGCGTGACCGGCCGGCGCTGACCCAAGATCCTGCATAGCCGTCGATCTACGGATGGTGAAAACCCCTGCGTTATCGGGTAGCGACGGCGTAGTGGAAGCGATAACGCAACCTCCCTGCCTGGTCCGCTGTGGTGAACGGGGTTCACTTTGGACGAGGATCGGCCCCTGCCTCGGGATGCGATCTGTGATATTGAGGTTGCTGATGGTGAAGCAGCGTTGATGATGGGACGGTGGCCGACTCGCGTCGCGCTCCAGCGCGGAAGCGAGTTCTGCGGATCTGCTGACTGACAACCGGCAGCCACGAGTGAACCAGGAGCAGTCCGAGGGAGGCGGGTGTGACGCAGGAACCATCGGCTGAAGTGCGGCGCAAGACCGCCGAGTACGGGCGGTCGGCTGGAGTGTGGCTCCCGGCCGCCCCGCCGATGCGCTCGGCGCGGTCGCTGCTGTCGACCGTTGCGCGAGTGGCCCGCGGCGTGGTCGGAGGCTTGCTGTTCCTGAGCGCGCCTCCGCTGGTGTTGTGGCGGCTCTGGGGCAACCCGTTGGAACTGCTGCCGTCCTGGCAGCAGACGTGGGCGTGGGTGACCGAGTCCGGCGACGTGCCCAACACGCCACGGGAGGTGCTGCCCACAGCGTTGCTGCTGATCGTGTGGCTGCTGTGGGCAACCGCGGCGCTGCTACTACTCGGCTCTGTGTTCATCGAGGTGACGCGGTGGCGGATCGCGGTGCCTCGGCTGCCGGCGCCGCTGCATCGGCTGCTGTTCGGGTTGGCCGGTACGGCTGCGGTGACCTTGACCGCCACCGTCCGGCCCAGCACCGAACCGCCGCCTGCGGGCCCGGCCGTCGCCGTCCCAGCCGCCGAAGGCGCATCGGGGGTGGGCGGGCCTTCGGGGACGACGGCTGCACGTGGTCCGGCGATCATTCACGTCGGCGCGGCCAGTTACAGCTACGTCGTGGAGCGCCACGACACCCTCTCCAAGATCGCCCGCCAGTGGTTGGGGGACCTGGATCGGTGGCCGGAGATCTGCGACCTGAACCGGCATCGGCACTTTCCGGTGGGCGGACGGCTTCGCGACTGCGACCTGATCTATCCGGGCTGGGATTTGATCCTTCCGCCGGACGCCAAACCCCCGGGCGATGCGGTGCCGCGTCGGCCGCCGACAACACCGCCGCCGCCCGCACCGGAAACCCCGAGTACGGCACCGCCGCACCCGTCGCCGTCGCATGACACGGACGGCGTGGTAGAGCCCGCCCACCCCACGGCGCCGACCAGGGACGCCGATGTAGATCCCACGTCATCGCCGGCCGACCCGAGTCCGCAGAACACGGCAGCTGCCGACGGCGACGGTGTGACGCTGCCCGGTGGCGGGTTCGTACCCTGGGCCCTCGCCGGCGCCATCAGCGCAGCCGCCGCGATGGTGTGGCTGCAACGCCGCCGCCGCTTCACACCAGCCGACACCAGCCCAGTTTCTAATACAGCGGAACTGCCGAAGCCGGTCATGGAGGTTCAACGGCAGTTCAGCCGCCGCCAACCAACGCCACCCGACCTCGCGACACGGGCCGCTGAAGTGCCGGCTCAGCCGCTGCTGCCCGCCGGCGGCATCGGCGTAGTCGGCGACGGCGCGCACGCCGCCGCCCGCGGCGCGCTCATCACCATGCTCGCCTCCGGCGGCCCACACGACCCTGACCGGCAAGGCGAAGTCGTCATCGACCAAGCCACCCTCACCCTGCTGCTCGGCCCCGACACCGCCCTAGCGTCATGGCCACGCCTACACGTCACCGACCACCTGGACCACGCACTCAGCGTGCTCGACACCCGACTGCTGCACCGTGCCCGCATCCTCGACGAACACACCATCACCGACCTGGACACCCTCCGCGAACACGCCCCCACCGAGGAAGCCCTCCCCCCGATCCTGCTGATCACCGCAACCCCGCCGCCCGGCCAGCAAACGCGCACCCGGACCGTCATCGGTCTCGGCGCCGACCTGGACGTCACCGCCCTGCTAGTCGGCCGGTGGCCGCACGGCACCACCATCCACGTCGCCGCCGACGGCCACACCCACACCGTCGACGGGCCACCAGTCGAGTCGATCTCCCACCGCGTCACCGTCCTACCCACCCCGGACGCAATCGCCTTCCTAGACACGTTGCGCGAAGCGCACACCGGGCAACCACCCGCAGCGCCGCCCCCGGAACCCCACGCCGCCGCCCCGATGGTCCCCGTAGAGGAGACACTCGGGGATGCCGCCGGCACCTCGCCGGACGGATCTGATACGGGGCTCAAGGCACGGCTGCGTGTCTTCGGCACGCCACGCGTGGAAGACCTCGTACACCCCGGCCGACCGTTGCGGAGCAAGGCCGCCGAACTGGCCGTCTATCTGGCCTGCCACCCCGACGGCGCCGACACCCGCACCGTCGGCGAACACCTCGCTCCCGACTCCCGTCTACGCGCCGCCGACCAGCAGGTGCACACCAACGCATCCAACCTGCGCCACGTCCTTGGCCGCACCGCCGCCGGTCTACGACCCGGCGGATACGTCCTTAAACGTGGCCCGGCCGCCCGTTACCGGCTCGACCCCACCACCGTCGACGTCGACCTATGGGAGCTACGTGACCTGCTCCACCGTGCCCGGCTCGCTACCTCACCGCTCCGCGCCACGCTGCTGCGCCAAGCCTGCGACCTGTACACCGCGCCACTAGCAGACGGCTGCGACTACGACTGGATCGAACCCCACCGCGAGAAAGCCCGGCAATGGGTCACCGAAGCCCACCTGCTACTCGCCGACGACTTGGTCCACACCGACCCGCAAGCCGCATCCGACCTACTCGAGGCCGCGATCATCCTGGACCGCCACAACGAACAGCTCTACCGCAAAGCCATGCACGCCCGCCACGCCCTCGGCGACAGGGACGGCATCCGGAACCTGCTACGCGCCCTCACCAAAGCCCTCGCCGACCTCGACGCCGAACCAACCCAAGACACCATCGACCTAGCCACCCGACTCCGCGCCAACCCGCACCGCTGAGACCGGATCAGCATGGCTTCCGTTCGACGGAGACGCGGATCCACTGAGAAGAGCCGACTACGGTCCGTTACAGCCTCACCGATGCCGAAGCTGCCGAGCTTGGCTTCGTCGACGGCCTCAAGGCTGATCCACGGGATGGCTAGAACCCAGAGTGTGGCACCGTTGTGAAGAACAGCAGTCGTTAGCCGAGGTTGTCGACCGCGACGGGATGTTGACGTCAACGGCCCACACGACGTCGCACCGGGCAAATCCCGCCAGAGGGTTCTTGCCGACATCTGCGTTGGCTCTTCTTGCCTTGGAGCGGTTGCCGCCGCAGCCTTTCGCCTCTACGGTCGAGGCAGCGTGCACATATATTATCGGCTCGTGAAACCGCCCACGTTCGAAACCTGGTTGGCCCATGGCTGGGGCATCGAGGCGAAGACGCCACACCAGCTTCTCCGCTTGATTAGTCACATAGCGCTTCTGGCGAAGGACCGAACGTACGCGTGGCGCGGCCAGAATGACGCGGCCTACGACTTCAGTTCCTCCCTATATCGGAGGCTTGCTAAGAACGGCCGAGAAGTGACTGAGAGCCTGATGCGGGACGAGGAACTGGCGATCCTTGTGGAGGCCAGGCGATGGGGGCTCGGGCGGGACCTGGGACCCTCGGCCACAGATCTTCACCTCCTAGCTGTACTTCAACACCACGGTGTACCTACCCGTCTCATTGACGTGACCTCAAACCCGATGACGGCACTATGGTTCGCCACCGAGGAGCACCGCCCCAGAGAGGACGCAAGTGTCAAGCGCAGCCCCGGCGTACTGTTCGCCGTGGACGTTAGGTACAGACTGGTTCGAGACCTTCCAGCACGGCGAGGGCCTCACCTATGCCCATCAGTCCACCCCACTCGGCGCGACCTACAAGCATGCCCTCGACGCCTCAGATAGGACGTCCGCCATGTTCAGAGCGTTTCCCGCGCTTCCTGACGAGCGGATGAAGGCGCAGGAGGGCTTCTTTCTGGGCAGCGCCGTGCCGAAGCGGCACACAGCGCCCGGAGTCCTCGGGCTGAACCCGCTCGGCCCCGCCCCGGGCGATGAGAGGCTGCAGAAGTTGTTGAGGACCGAGGAAGGCCCTGGCCGGCCGGTAAACCTGCCGTTCTGCGCGATTGTGATCCCCGCGGCGGTCAAGGACAAGCTGCGCGGTCCGCTCAAGCGCACCTATAACCGCCGGCGGCGGGTTCTCTTCCCGGATGTCGATGGGTTCCGAGAGGCTTTCGCCCGCGGGCAGCTCGACTAGTGCCGCGTCTTTGAACGTTGATCGGGTAATGCCGTCTGTCTGACCTGGTTTGGGGCAG
>NZ_JBAKHX010000080.1:0-33995 GCF_036906915.1 Micromonospora sp. CPCC 206061 | reverse complement strand
CCGCGTGCGTGGCGGCCTGGCGGGTGCCGGGCGGGCCGCGTGCGGCGCGGGCGGGAGCAGCGGCGCGGGGCCGGCGCGGTGAGCGGGTACCGATTGGGGCGGGCGGCGCTGTTCCGGATCGGGGACGGTGACGCGGAGGCGGCGCACGAGTGGACGCTGCGGCGGCTCGCGGGCCTGCCGGGGTGGGCGCTGGCGGGGCTCCGCAAGCGGTACGCCGTGCGGGCGCCGGTGCGGGTGTTCGGGGTCGACTTCCCGAACCCGGTCGGGCTGGCCGCCGGCATGGACAAGAACGGCGTCGCGTTGCCCGCGTGGCCGGCGCTCGGCTTCGGATTCGTCGAGGTCGGCACCGTCACCGCGCATCCGCAACCGGGCAACCCGCGCCCCCGCCTCTTCCGGCTGCCCGCCAGCGAGGCCGTGATCAACCGGATGGGCTTCAACAACGACGGCGCGGCGGCACTGGCGGCCCGGCTGGCGCCGGTCGGAGTGCCGCTGGGGATCTCGCTCGGCAAGTCGAAGATCACCCCGCTGGACGAGGCGGTGGCCGACTACGTGACCTCGTACGAGGCGGTGCGCGAGCACGCGGCCTACATCGCGGTCAACGTGTCGTCACCGAATACACCGGGATTGCGCGCCCTCCAGGACCGGGACCACCTCGACGCCCTCCTCGCGGCGCTGGTCGGGGGGCCTCCCGTCCTCGTCAAGATCGCGCCGGACCTCACCGAGCAGGCGATCGCCGAGCTGCTTCAGGTCTGCACCGACCGGGGCGCGGCCGGGGTGATCGCAACCAACACGACGCTGTCCCGAGAAGGGCTGACCGAGGGGGCGCCCCACCGCGACGAGGCGGGTGGGCTGTCGGGGCGCCCGCTCACCGCGAGAGCCCGCGAGGTGGTGTCGTTCGTACACCGCGAGACGGCCGGCGCGCTGCCGGTGATCGGCGTCGGCGGCATCCTGGCCCCGGACGACGCCGCCCGCCTCTTCGACGCGGGCGCCGCCCTGGTCCAGCTCTACACCGGCTTCATATATCGCGGACCGGCGCTGGTGCGCGCGATAGCCCGCGCGGCCGCGGCCAGAGACGTGGTGAGAGCCAGCGCATGAGGGTTCCCGTCGATCAAGGCCCTTTTCATCGATCAAGGGCAAACGCACGTGGAAAAGAGATCAAACCACGTGCATTCGCCCTTGATCGGCGGGGAGAGAGCGGGCGGGGAGAGAGCGGGCGGGGAGAGAGCGGGCGGGGAGAGAGCGGGCGGGGAGAGAGCGGGCGGGGAGAGAGCGGGCGGGGAGAGAGCGGGCGGGGAGAGAGCGGGCGGGGAGAGCGCGGGCGGGGAGAGCGCGGCGGGAGCGTGGGGGTGGGGGAGTGCGGTGACGCCTGAGGAGATCGGGGTGCTCGATCGGGCGCATGTGTGGCATCCCTATGGGCCCATGCCGGGCACTACCGTGCCGCTCGTCGTGGAGGGTGCGTCCGGGGTGCGGCTCAGGCTCGCGGACGGGCGGGAGCTCGTGGACGGGATGTCGTCGTGGTGGGCGGCTATCCACGGGTATCGGCATCCGGTGTTGGACGCGGCGGTCACCGACCAGCTTGGGCGGATGAGTCACGTGATGTTCGGCGGGCTCACACACGAGCCCGCAGTCGCGCTCGCGAAGACGCTCGTCGACGTCACGCCGGCCGGGTTGGAGCACGTGTTTCTCTGCGACTCCGGCTCGGTGAGCGTGGAGGTCGCGGTCAAGATGGCGCTGCAGTACCAGCGCTCGCGCGGCCGGCCCGAGAAGCGCCGCCTCGCCACCTGGCGCGGCGGGTACCACGGGGACACGTTCCACCCGATGAGCGTGTGTGACCCGGACGGTGGCATGCACCACCTGTGGACCGACGTGCTGCCGCGGCAGGTGTTCGCCCCGGTGCCGCCGGACGGGTTCGACTCGCCGGTCGACGACAAGTACCTCAAAACAGTCGAAAGCGCCCTGGCGAGGCGAAAAGACGAGATCGCCGCCGTCATCGTCGAGCCGGTCGTGCAGGGTGCGGGCGGGATGCGGTTCCACAGCCCGGGATACCTGCGGGCGCTGCGTGACCTCACGACCGAGTACGACGTCCTGCTGATCTTCGACGAGATCGCGACCGGCTTCGGGCGTACCGGCGCGTTCTTCGCTGCCGACCACGCCGCGGTGACCCCCGACATCATGTGCGTCGGCAAGGCTCTGACCGGCGGTTACCTCAGCCTGGCCGCGGCCTTGTGCACCGCCGAGGTCGCCGCCGGCATCTCGCGGGGTGAGGTGCCCGTCTTGGCCCACGGCCCGACCTTCATGGGGAACCCGCTCGCCTGTGCCGTCGCGAGCGCCTCCATCGGCCTTCTGAGCGACGGACGGTGGGCCGGCGAGGTGAAGCGCATAGAGGCGGGGCTCCGGGCCGGCCTGGGGCCGCTGGCGGGTGTGCCGGGGGTTCTGGACGTCCGGGTGCTCGGTGCGATCGGGGTGGTGCAGCTGGACCATCCGGTGGACATGGCGGCCGCCACGGCGGCGGCGGTGGCGGAGGGCGTGTGGCTGCGCCCGTTCCGCGACCTGATCTACACGATGCCGCCGTACGTGGCGGACGACGACGATGTCGCGCGTATCGCCCGTGGGGTGGCCGCCGCGACCAGAGAGGGGTGACGGTGGAGAGCTTCGGTGTCCGGCTGCGGCGGGCCATGGACGAGCGAGGGCCGCTGTGCGTGGGGATCGACCCGCACTCGGCACTTCTGGAGAAGTGGGGCCTTCCGGACAGCCCGGACGGGCTCGCCCGGTTCTGCGAGGTGACCGTCGAGGCGTTCGCCGACCGGGTCGCGGTGGTCAAGCCGCAGTCGGCGTTCTTCGAGCGATTCGGCTCGCGGGGGCTCGCCATCCTTGAGTCAACTATCCGACAGTTTAAAAATTTCGGTTGTCTTGTCTTGCTCGACGTGAAGCGTGGAGATATCGGTTCCACGGTCCGCGCGTACGCCGACGCGTACCTGGAACCATCCAGCTCTTTGTATGTCGACGCCGTCACCGCGAGCCCCTACCTGGGAGTAAGTTCGCTGGCTCCGATGTTCGAGAAGGCGGCCGAGCACGGCGCCGGCGTCTTCGTGCTCGCGCTCACCTCGAACCCGGAAGGCGCGTCCGTGCAGCGCGCGGTCGCGGCCGACGGTCGCACCGTCGCGCAGACCGTGATCGATGAGATTTCCCAGCTCAACGGGGGTTTAAAGCCGCTCGGGAGCTTCGGTGTGGTGATCGGTGCGACGGTCGGCAAGACCGGATTGGACATGGAGAAGCTGGGTGGACCGATCCTCGTCCCGGGCCTCGGGGCACAGGGCGGGAGCGCAAATGATCTCCGTGAAATCTTTCCCGAAAATGTTTCGGCCGTGTTGCCGTCCTACTCCCGGGAAGTCCTCGGTAGCGGTCCGGACACCGAACGTTTGCGCACCGCCGTTGACCGGGTACTGGCCGAGTGCCGGGGCGTGCTGGCCAGCGCCGGTGGGTGATGGTGGCGTCACGATTGCGTGATCATGGCGCGCCGACGTTGCCGAAAGCGTCGCTGCCCGCTAGTTTTCCCGGCGCCGGGAATCACATGCCCCTTTGGTTCCGGGCCACACCATGTTTCACAGATGCGGCGGTGGTGCACCGTCGCGATAGGGACCTGAGGAGAACTGGTGCCGCTCCCGTCACTGAGCCCCGAACAGCGCGCAGCCGCGCTGGAAAAGGCTGCGGAGATCCGCAAGGCCCGCGCTGAGCTGAAAGATCAGCTCAAGCAGGGCAAGACCACCCTCGCCGCCGTGCTCGAACGGGCCGAGTCCGATGATGTCGTCGGCAAGCTGAAGGTCTCGGCTGTGCTCCAGGCGCTCCCTGGTATCGGCAAGATCCGGGCTACCCAGATCATGGAGAAGCTCAAGATTGCCGACAGCCGGCGCCTTCGCGGACTCGGCGAACAGCAGCGTAAGGCGTTGCTGGGGGAGTTCGCTTCTAACTGATCCACTGCACCGTGTAGAAACAAGCAGTGAGCATGGAAGACGACGCGCGCCCGGCAGCTCGCCTCACCGTCCTGTCTGGCCCCTCTGGAGTCGGTAAGGACAGCGTGATCGAGCTGATCCGGGCGCGCTCGCCGTGGGTGCGCCTGTCGGTGTCGGTCACCACCCGCAAGATGCGTGACTACGAGGTCGACGGCGTGCACTACTTCTTCGCCGACCGGCCTGAGTTCGAGCGGTTGATCGCCGGCGGCCAGCTGCTGGAGTGGGCCGAGTTCGCCGGCAACCTCTACGGCACGCCACGCGGGCCGGTCGAGGGATGGCTGCGTGAGGGCGAGCCCGTCCTGCTCAAGATCGACCTGCAGGGCGCCCGGCAGGTGCGTGCCGCGATGCCCGACGCGCAGCTGGTGTTCCTCGCGCCGCCGAGCGTCGAGGAGCTCAAGCGCCGGCTGGTCGGCCGCGGCACCGACGACGAGGAGACCATCCGTCGCCGGCTGGCCCACGCCGATGAGGAGCTGGCCGCCGAGCGCGAGTTCGATGTGACGGTGGTCAACGACTACGTCGAGCGTGCCGCTGACGAACTGGTAGGCTTGCTCGGTTCATCCTTTCTGACCCCGCTACGAGCTGACTAAGGACTTCACGTTGGGCTCCGTCGCCAATCCCGAAGGCATCACCAACCCGCCCATCGACGAGCTGCTCGACAAGACCTCGTCCAAGTACGCGCTGGTGATCTTCGCCGCCAAGCGGGCGCGCCAGGTCAACGCCTACTACAGCCAGCTCGGTGAGGGCCTGCTGGAGTACGTCGGCCCGCTGGTCGAGACGACCCCGCAGGAGAAGCCCCTCTCCATCGCGCTTCGCGAGATCAACGCTGGCCTGCTCACGGCCGAGCCCACCGACGCGCCCTGATTTTGTGTCGACGGTCGTTCTCGGTGTAGGTGGCGGCATCGCTGCCTACAAGGCCTGCGAGCTGCTGCGCCTGTTCACCGAGTCCGGCCACCACGTCCGTGTGGTGCCCACGGCGTCCGCGCTGCGGTTCGTGGGCGCCCCGACGTGGGCAGCGCTCTCCGGCCAGCCGGTCGCCGACGACGTGTGGTCGGCGGTCCACGAGGTGCCGCACGTGCGCATCGGCCAGAGCGCCGACCTGGTGGTCGTGGCGCCGGCTACCGCTGACCTGCTCGCCAAGGCCGCGCACGGCCTCGCCGATGACCTGCTGACCAACACGCTGCTCACCGCGCGCTGCCCGGTCGTGTACGCGCCGGCCATGCACACCGAAATGTGGGAGCACCCGGCCACCGCGGCCAACGTCGCCACGCTGCGGGCCCGCGGCGCGATCGTCGTCGAGCCCGCCGTCGGGCGCCTCACCAGCGCTGACTCCGGCAAGGGCCGCCTGCCCGAGCCGTCCGAGATCTTCGCGCTCGCGTCGCGGGTCCTGGCGCGCGGCCTTCTTGAGGCCGATCTCGCCGGCAGGCACGTCGTGGTCACGGCCGGGGGCACGCGCGAGCCGCTCGACCCGGTCCGATTCCTGGGTAACCGTTCCTCGGGCAAGCAGGGGTACGCCTTGGCGCGCGCCGCCGCCGCCCGTGGTGCCCGGGTCACGCTCATCTCCGCCAACGTCAGCCTTCCGGACCCCGCGGGCGTCGACCTGGTGCGCGTCGGCAGCACCGAGGAGCTGCGCAAGGCCACCGTCGAGGCGGCAGGTGAGGCCGACGCGGTCGTCATGGCGGCCGCCCCGGCAGACTTCCGGCCGGCCGAGTACGCGCCCACGAAGATCAAGAAGGCTGACGACGGCGCCGCGCCGGTGCTCGCGCTGGCCACCAACCCCGATATCGCCGCCGAGCTCGGCGAGCGCAAACGCCCCGGCCAGGTGCTCGTGGTCTTCGCCGCCGAGACAGCCGACGGCACCGAAGCGCTGGCCAACGCCCGTGCCAAGCTGGCACGCAAGCGCGCCGACCTGATCGTGCTCAACCAGGTCGGCGTCGACAGGGTCTTCGGCGCCGACGCTAACTCCGTTACTGTGCTGGACGCCGACGGCACGGTGACAGACTTCCCCGAGCAGCCGAAAGACGCCGTCGCCGATGCTCTACTCAGTCTGGTAGTAACCCGGTTAACAAGCTCTGGCTAGACTGCGCCGAACACATAGACGACATGTAAGGAGCACCGTGGCACGCCGCCTGTTCACCTCCGAGTCGGTAACGGAGGGTCACCCGGATAAGATCGCTGACCAGATCAGCGACGGCATTCTCGACGCGCTGCTCACCCAGGACCCGCGCAGTCGGGTCGCGGTAGAGACGCTGATCACCACCGGTCAGGTGCACGTGGCCGGCGAGGTGACCACCAAGGCGTACGCGGACATCCCGTCGATCGTCCGCGAGACGATCCTCGGCATCGGATACGACTCGTCGAAGAAGGGCTTCGACGGGGCGTCCTGCGGCGTGAGCGTGTCGATCGGCTCGCAGTCGCCCGACATCGCGCAGGGCGTCGACAGCGCCATCGAGCTGCGTAGCGGCTCCTCGGAGAGCGCGCTCGACTCGCAGGGCGCCGGCGACCAGGGCATGATGTTCGGCTTCGCGTGCCAGGAGACGCCCGAGCTGATGCCGCTGCCGATCGCGCTCGCGCACCGGCTCGCCCGGCGGCTGTCGGCCGCGCGCAAGGACGGCACGATTCCTTACCTGCGGCCCGACGGTAAGACTCAGGTGACGATCGAGTACGACGGGCTGCGCCCGGTGCGGCTCGACACCGTGGTGGTCTCCAGCCAGCACGCCGCCGACATCTCGCTGGAGTCGCTGCTCACGCCCGACGTGCGCGAGCACGTGATCGCTCCCGAGCTCGAGGGCCTCGGCCTCGACACCGAGGGCTACCGGCTGCTGGTCAACCCGACCGGTCGCTTCGAGATCGGCGGCCCCATGGGTGACGCCGGCCTCACCGGCCGCAAGATCATCGTCGACACCTACGGCGGGTACGCCCGGCACGGCGGTGGCGCCTTCTCGGGCAAGGACCCGTCGAAGGTCGACCGCTCGGCCGCGTACGCGATGCGCTGGGTCGCCAAGAACGTCGTGGCCGCCGGCCTGGCCGAGCGCTGCGAGACCCAGGTGGCGTACGCGATCGGCAAGGCGCACCCGGTGAGCCTGTTCGTCGAGACGTTCGGCACCGAGAACGTGCCGGTCGACCGGATCGAGAAGGCGATCGGCGAGGTCTTCGACCTGCGGCCGGCCGCGATCATCCGCGACCTCGACCTGCTGCGCCCGATCTACCAGCAGACCGCCGCCTACGGCCACTTCGGCCGTGAGCTGCCGGACCTGACCTGGGAGAACACCGACCGCGCCGCAGACCTGAAGTCGGCTGCCGGCGCCTAACGCGCCGCGCGCCGCCCCAGCTCGTCGATCAAGGGCAAACGCACGTGGTTCGATCTCTAAACCACGTGCGTTTGCCCTTGATCGTTGAGAAAGCCCTTGATCGCGGCTTGCGGTTGCGTCCGGCTTGCGGTTGGGCCCGGCCCGTCGTCGGGACACGCCCGGCGTGGCGCCGCGCGCGGGTAGGGGCGCTCGCCCGGCCGGCGGGGCACGGGAGGATAGGCGCGTGGCAGCCAAGACGCGCGAACCCTGCGAGCACCTTCCGGTGGCGCGGGTCTGCGTAGACGTGCCGCTCGCGCACCTCGACCGGCCGTTCGACTATCTCGTGCAGGCCGACCTGGCCGAGACGGCCCAGCCGGGCACGCGGGTGCGGGTCCGCTTCGCGCGCCAGCTCGTCGACGGCTGGGTCTTGGAGCGCGCCGAGGCCTCCGACCACGGCGGCAAGCTTGCGTACCTCGAACGACTGGTCTCACCCGAGGTGGTCCTGACCGCGGAGGTGGCCCGCCTGGCGAGGGCGGTGGCCGACCGCTACGCCGGCAACCTGGCCGACGTCCTTCGCCTGGCCGTCCCGCCACGTCACGCCCGCGTCGAGGCCGCCTCCACCGAGGTCGAGGAGGCACCAGAGCCGGCACCGGCACCCGACACCGCCGGATGGGAGGAGTATCGGGCCAGCGGGTTCCTCCGTGCGCTCGAAGAAGGTGCCGCGCCGCGCGCCGTCTGGTCGGCCATGCCATCCGAAGACTGGGCCGCTCGCATCGCCGAAGCCATCGGAGCCACCGTCAGCGGGGGGCGGGGTGCCGTCGCCGTCGTCGCCGACGCGCGCGATCTCGATCGGCTCGACGCGGCTCTCACGGCCACGCTCGGGCCCGGGCGGCACGTGGCGCTGTCCGCCGCGCTCGGGCCCGCCAAGCGATACCGTGCCTTCCTCGCCGCCAGCCGCGGCCAGGTGCCCGTCGTGGTGGGCACCCGGGCGGCCATGTTCGCCCCGGTCGCCGACATCGGCCTCGTGGCCATCTGGGACGACGGCGACGACCTGCACTCCGAGCCCCGCTCGCCCTACCCGCACGCCCGTGAAGTGCTGCTCACTCGCGCCCAGCTCACCGGTGCCGCCGCCCTGGTGGCCGGATACGCCCGCACCGGTGAGGCACAGCTGCTGGTGGAGACCGGCTGGGCCAAGGAGATCGTGGCGCCCCGCGAGACGCTGCGAGGCCGCGCGCCGCATGTGGTGCCGGCGGGTGACGACGCGCAGCTGGCCCGCGATCCCGCCGCGGCGACCGCCCGGCTGCCCAGCGTCGCTTGGGAGGCCGCCCGGCACGCGCTCAAAGACGACGCGCCGGTGCTCGTGCAGGTGCCCCGGCGCGGTTACCTGCCCTCGGTCGCCTGTGCCGACTGCCGCACGCCGGCACGCTGCGCCCACTGCTCTGGGCCGCTCGCGCTGCGCTCCTCGCAGGCCACGCCGGCCTGCCATTGGTGCGGGCGGGTCGCGGCCGCGTACACCTGCCCGAGCTGTGGTGGACGGCGGCTGCGCGCCGCCGTGATCGGTGCCCGCCGCACCGCCGAAGAACTGGGGCGCGCGTTCCCAGGCGTGCCCGTGCGGACCTCGGGCCGCGAAGAGGTCCTGCGCACCGTGCCCGGCGGCGCGGCGGTCGTCGTGGCCACGCCCGGCGCCGAGCCGCTGGCCGACGGCGGCTTCGGCGCCGTGTTGCTGCTCGATCCGTGGGCCCTGCTCACTCGCGCCGACCTGCGCGCCACCGAGGAGGCGCTGCGGCGCTGGATGAACGCGGCGGCGCTGGCCCGGCCCGGCGGGCGCGTCGTGGTGGCCACCGACGGCGCGTTGCCGGCGGTGCAGGCGTTGTTGCGCTGGGACCCGGCCTGGTACGCGGCCCGCGAGCTGGCCGAGCGGCGCGAGCTGGGCTTCCCGCCCGCATCCCGGATGGCCAGCCTCACCGGGTCACCCGAGGCAGTCGCCGACCTGCTCGCCGCCGCCCATCTGCCGGAGGGCGCGGAGCTGCTCGGCCCGGTGCCGGTGGGCGAGGAGGAGCGGATGCTGGTGCGGGTGCGCCGGGCGCGGGCGGCGGCGCTGGCCCGCGCGCTGCACGAGGCCGCAGGCGTGCGCACCGCCCGTAAGGCGGCCCAGCCGGTGCGCATCCAGGTGGACCCGCTGGATCTGTTCTAGAACGCGTCCGACGAGTCGGAAAACTCCTCGCGTGACACCAGGTCGAGGTTGGTGAACGTCGGCGCGTTCTTGCACAGCTCCGCCATGCGCGTCGCGAACTCGTGGGTCTCGGGCCGGTTGCTGTTGGCCATCGCGACCTCGTACGAGGGAAACTCGGCGATCGTCACGTAGTGGTCCGGGCGCTCGCGGTCGCGACAGACGGTGATCCGGGTCGGGCCTCCGCCACTCGGCTGACCCTCGGCCCGCCACTGTTCGGCCATCCGCCGCATCTCTTCGGCGTGGTCCGTCTCGTACTCGATGAGCTGGATGAACTCCATGGCGTTACCTCCAGTCGAACCCGAGCGGAACGTACCACCGGGCACTGCCCCGGCGGGCCGGTACGAGCACTCCGTAGACTGGTACGTCACCGGATTCCCCCATCAGAAGGAGCCCTGTCCGTGACGGTCCAGCCAATCCGACTGTTCGGAGATCCGGTGTTGCGCACGCCCGCCGAGCCGGTCGTCGACTTCGACGCCGAGCTGCGCAGGCTCGTCGCCGACCTCACTGACACCATGCGTGAGCAGAGCGGCGCGGGTCTCGCCGCGCCGCAGCTTGGGATCGGCCTGCGCGTGTTCACGTTCGACGTCGACGACGTGCTGGGGCACCTGGTCAACCCGGTGCTCGAGTTTCCCGACGAGGAGGAGCAGGACGGCCAGGAGGGCTGCCTGTCCATCCCCGGCCTGTACTTCGACACCAAACGTCGCATGAACGCGATCGCCAAGGGCTTCAACGAGTACGGCGACCCGGTGCAGATCGTCGGCACCGGCATGATGGCCCGCTGCGTGCAGCACGAGACCGACCACCTCGACGGGGTGCTCTTCCTGGACCGGCTCGACGCCGGCCGCCGCAAGGAGGCCATGAAGGCGATCCGGCAGGCCGAGTGGTACGACCCTGCCGCGCCGCCGGCCGTCAAGGTGAGCCCGCACGCCAGCCCCTTCGGTCTGGGTCGGTGACGGCGAGTGCGCCTGGTCTTCGCCGGCACGCCGGCCGTCGCCCTGCCCAGCCTGGATGCGATCGCCGCGTCCGGGCATGAGCTGGTCGCCGTCGTCACCCGCCCCGACGCCCCCGCTGGTCGCGGCCGGCGCCTGGTCCGCTCGCCGGCCGGCGCCTGGGCCGACGAGCGCGGCATCGAGGTGCTGACGCCCGCCCGCCCGCGCGAGCCCGAATTCCTGGCCAGGCTGCGTGACCTCGCGCCCGACTGCGTGCCCGTGGTCGCGTACGGCGCGCTGGTGCCCCCAGCGGCGCTGGGGATCCCCAAGCACGGCTGGGTCAACCTCCACTTCTCGCTGCTGCCCGCGTGGCGCGGCGCGGCACCCGTGCAGCACGCGGTGCTGCACGGCGACGCCATCACCGGCGCCAGCGTCTTCCAGCTGGAGCAGGGGCTCGACACCGGCCCGGTCTACGGGACGCTGACCGACGAGGTGCGCCCCACCGACACGTCCGGTGACCTGCTGGACCGGCTCGCCGCCTCCGGTGCCGGGCTGCTGGTCGCGGTCCTCGACGCGATCGAGGCCGGCACCGCCCGCGCCGAGCCGCAGCCGGCCGATGGGGTGTCGCTGGCGCCGAAGATCACCGTTGAAGACGCCGAGGTGCGGTGGAGCGAGCCGGCGTTCGCGGTCGACCGGCGCATCCGGGCGTGCACGCCGGCGCCGGGCGCGTGGACCACGTTCCGCGGCGACCGGGTCAAGCTCGGGCCGGTCCGCCCGGTCGCGAACGGTCCCGACCTGGAGCCCGGCGACCTGCTCGTCGAACGCCACCAGGTGCTGGTCGGCACGGCCACCACACCGGTGGCGCTGGGCGAGGTGCGCGCGGCGGGCAAGAAGGCGATGTCGGCCACCGACTGGGCCCGTGGCGTCCGCGTCGAAAGCGAGCGCTTCGCGTGAGCGCGGGCTTCTCGGGGCGAGGGCCCGGCGGCCGCGACGGTCGGCCGCAGCGGGGCCGCCCGAGCTTCGTCGACGCGCCACGGCGGGCCGCGTACGAGGCGGTGGCCGCCGTCCACCGCGATGGCGCGTACGCCAACCTGGTACTGCCGGCTGTGCTGCGCGACCTGCGGTTGCGTGGCCGTGACGCCGCCTTCGCGACCGAGCTGACCTACGGCACGCTCCGGCAGGAGGGCACCCTCGACGCGATCGTCGCCGCGGCGTCCGGTCGCGAGGTGGACCGCATCGACCCGCAGGCCCGCGACGCGTTGCGGCTGGGGGCGTACCAGCTGTTGCACACCCGCGTGCCCGCACATGCCGCGGTCTCCGCGACCGTCGACCTGGTCAAGGCGGTCGCGCCCGGCGCGACCGGCTTCGCCAACGCGGTCCTGCGTGAGGTGGCGAGCCGCGACCACGACGCGTGGGTGGCCCAGGTCGCTCCCGGATACGACGACGACCCGGTCGCGCACCTCGCCGTGGCGCACAGCCATCCACAGTGGATCGTGCGGGCCTTCGCCGACGCGCTGGGCGGTGACCTCGACGAGACCGCCCGCGCGCTGATCGAAGACAACGAGCGCCCGCCCGTGCACCTGTGTGCCCGGCCCGGCCGCGCCGACGCCGTCGAGCTGGCCGACGAGGTGGGCGGCGCACCGGGCGCGTTCTCCCCGTACGCGGTGTACCTGCCCGGCGGCGCGCCCGGCGATCTGGAGGCGGTGCTCGACGGCCGCGCGCACGTGCAGGACGAAGGCTCCCAACTGGTCGCGGCGGCCCTCGCCCAGGCCCCGATCGACGGCCAGGACGACCGCTGGCTCGACCTGTGCGCCGGGCCCGGCGGCAAAGCCGGCCTGCTCGGTGCGCTCGCCGCCCAGCGCGGCGCCCACGTGACCGCCGTCGAGATCACCGAGCACCGCGCTCGCCTGGTCGAGCAGGCCACCCGCGGCCTGCCTGTCACGGTCGAACACACTGACGGGCGCACCATGGACGGCACCTTCGACCGGGTACTGGTCGACGCACCCTGCCTCGGGCTCGGCTCGCTGCGACGGCGCCCCGAGTCGCGCTGGCGTCGCCAACCCTCCGACCTGCCGCCGCTGACCCGGCTACAGCGCGAGCTGCTGGGCGCCGCCCTGCGCGTGGTGCGCCCAGGTGGCCTGGTGGCGTACGTGACGTGCTCGCCCCACCTGGTCGAGACCCAGGTGTCGGTCACCGAGTCGGCACGCCGGTCCGGGTACCCGGTCGACCTGGTCGACGCGCGGCCGCTGATGCCGGCCGGCATGCCGGGCCTCGGGTCCGGCCCGACGGTGCAGCTCTGGCCGCACCGCCACGGCACCGACGCGATGTACCTGGCCCTCCTCCAGCGGAGCTGATCACGCCCCGGCGGTGAGGTACGCGCGGAGCATGCGCTTGGCCTCCGACAGCAGGCCCGGGTCGCCGGCTGGGTCGCGGCGGAACGCCTCCTGCACTACGGCGTCCGCCGCGAGCACCGCGGCCTCGCACGTCGCCATCAGGCCCGGGTGCTCCTCGGCGAGGTCGAGGACGAGCAGGATGGGCGAGGCGGCGGCGCGCATCCTGTCGTACGCCCGCGAGCACGGCGCGGTCACGTCGGTCGACATCCTCGCGCCCGGCGACCCAGGGCTGCTGGAATGGATCGCGCCCGCCCTCCCGTACGTGGACTACCTGCTGCCCAACGACGAGCAGGTGCTCGGCTTCACCGGCGCCACCGACCTGGTCGCCGGGGGCCGCGCCCTGCTGGAGCGCGGTGCCCGCTGCGTCGCGGCCACGGCAGGCGCGGAGGGCGCCCTGGTCGTCGACGCCGACGGCGCCACCCGGGTGCCGGCGCACGAGATCGAGGTGGTCGACACGACCGGCTGCGGCGACGCCTTCTCCGCCGGCTTCCTCAAGGGCCTTTCGCTTGGCCGCACGCCGGTCGAGGCGGCCGCCCTCGGCTGCGCGGCCGCCGCCCTGGTCGCCCAGGGCCTGGGGCACCGATCACGGCGACGAAGAGTCCTTCCGCGCCCTCGCGGTCTAGCTCACCTCCGCCGACGCCGGCGTTTCCCTTGTCGATCAAGGGCAAACGCACGTGGTTGGATCTCAGATCCGCGTGCATTTGCCCTTGATCGATGCGAATGCCCTTGATCGACGGCGCCGGTGACCTCCGGGCCTGGCCGCGCGGCGTCACGGGCCGTGCAGCTCAGCGGTTCAGCGCCCGAACCCAACAAGCCATCTCCGTGCGGGCCTACGGCGCCCTGCCAGGTCCCGGTCTCTGCCTACGCGCCGCCTGCCCACGCCGCTTTCCTCGCCGATCAAGGACATCTGCGTCGACCAAGGGCAAATGCATACGGAAAAGAGATCCAACCGCGTGCATTTGCCCTTGATCGACGGCGAGCGGGCGGGCCGACGGCGGGAGGGGCGGGCCGATGGCGCGAGGGGGACGTCGACGGGGAGGGCGGGCGGCGATGGGTGGCCGTCGAGGCTTAGCGGATTGGGAGGCCGGCTGAGCCGGCGGCCTTCACCGACTTCTTGATGTCGCGGTCGCCCCAGAAGAAGCACTTCACGCCGCGGTCGCCGAGTCCCCACTCGAACTGGTTCGGGTAGTAGTAGATCGTGCCAGCGCGATACTTCATGTTGCCGTCGTTGGGCACCTTGGCGTACGACGCCACGACACCCAGGCACCCGCGGTGCGCGCGGTCGTCGTTCTTCACGAAGTCGGCGAACGGTGTCTCCGGCGCCGTCCACACGCCCACGAATTCCGCCCTATGCGCCTGCCCGCAGCCGACCGGCTTCATCACGTCGATGTCGTCGCCCTTCATGACGGGCTGGTAGCAGCCGTACGCCAGCGGCGATCCGGCCTTCAGCGCGCCGCGCAGGCTCGCGGTGCGGCGCACGACGTTGTCGGACTCCAGGTCGGGTGTTTCGGACATGTCGCAGCGGAACCACCGGGCGCCGCCCGCCCAGGCCGCGTTGGAGGGCAACATGATCCCCAGGTAGAGGCGGCCGCTGCGCCATTGGGCGCCCACGTACTCGGTGGCCTTGGCGTCGCATTCGTTGAACGCGGCGCGCGCCGTCGGACTGCTCATGCCGGGTGGCTTGCTGGTGCCGGCGCTCGCCCCGGTGAACTGACCGATGTGCACCGTCTCGCTGGAGTGCGACTGGCCGCAGTCGACCGGGTTGTAGGTCACCAGGTACGCCGTCGAGTCCTCCGAACTGGTCGGGTGGCACACCTCGGCGGCGGGGACGAATATCTTCGGCTCGACCTGTGCGGACCAGTCGTCGACAAGCGAGCCGTCGGTGCCGGCTGGGCCACCGCAACCCGCCGCGAACAGCGCCAACACAACCACCCACGCCCAGCGGCGCATCATGACCTCCCCGTGCCGGGCGAGAATGTCTCACGCCCGGTGCGGCGAGGAGCATACGGCAATTCCGTACACTGGCGCAGTGAGCGCACCACCGCCGGTCGTCGCGCCGAGCATCCTGGCAGCCGATTTCGCCCGCCTCGCCGATGAAGCCCGCGCCGTCGAGGGCGCCGCGGACTGGTTGCACATCGACGTGATGGACAACCACTTCGTCCCGAACCTCACCATCGGCCTGCCGGTGGTGACCAGCCTGCGGGCGGCAACCAACCTGCCGTTCGACGTGCACCTGATGATCGACGATCCGCGGCGCTGGGCGCCCGGATACGCCGACGCCGGGGCATACAACGTCACCTTCCACGCTGAGGCGTCTGACAACCCGGTGTCGCTGGCCAAGGACCTGCGCGCCGCGGGTGCCAAGGCCGGACTGGCGATCGACCGGGACACGCCCGTCGAGCCGTACCTGGAACTGCTGCCGCACTTCGACACCCTGCTGATCATGACGATCAAGGCGGGCTTCGGCGGGCAGAAGTTCATCCCGGCGATGCTCGACAAGGTGGCCGCCGCCCGGCGGCACGTCGACGCCGGCCACCTGGAGCTGCGGATCGAAGTCGACGGCGGGATCGCCGACGACACGATCGCGCAGGCGGCCGAGGCGGGCGCCGACGCGTTCGTGGCCGGCACCGCGGTCTACAGCGCGGAGGACCCGGCCGAGGCGGTACGCCGTTTGAAGGCGTTGGCACGACGACCATGAGCGTCGCCGCCGAACTGGCCGGCGCCAGCCTCCGCTCGCGGGGGTCGCGCGCCCCGAAGCCTCCCTGTAGCCGCCAGTCGCTTCGGTCGCTGCGATGCTGGCCCGCGCTGCGCGCGGGCGGTTCGGGCGCTGGAATCCGCCCTGTAGCCGCCAGTCGCTTCGGTCGCTTCGCTCCCTGCGCTTTGTGGCGGCTGCGGGCGGCGCGCCCTCACGGCTCCCTTCGCTTTGTGACGGCTGCGGGAGGCGGCGCATGACCCTGCTAACTTGCGCTCGCCTGCGCTCGCGCGGGTCATGCGCCCCGAAGCCTCCCTGTAGCCGCCAGTCGCTTCGGTCGCTACGCTCCCTTCGCTTTGTGGCGGCTGCGGGAGGCGGCGCATGACCGACCCCGATGCCGACAAGGCTGACCTGATCCTGGTCGTCGACGACGACCCGGATATCGCGCGCTTCGTGCAGGTCAACCTGCGGCTGCACAACTTCGAGGTGGTGCTGGCCGGCGACGGGGAGGAGGCTCTGGAGGTCATCGAGGAGCACCGGCCCGACCTGGCCGTGGTCGACCTGATGATGCCCCGCATGGACGGGCTGGAGCTGGTGCGGCGGCTGCGGGCCAACCCCATGACCGCCGCGCTTCCGGTGATCATGCTGACTGCCAAGGGCATGACCGTCGACAAGGTGGTCGGCTTGAGCGTCGGCGCCGACGACTACCTGGTCAAGCCGTTCGACACGCTGGAGCTGATCGCCCGGGTGCGCTCCACGCTGCGGCGCAACCAGGAGTTCCGCGAGGTGTCGCCGCTGACCGGCCTGCCCGGCAACACCCGGGTGCGCCGCGAGATCCTCGACCGGATGCGCAACGGCGCCGACTACGCCGTCGGATACATCGACATCGATCGATTCAAGAGCGTCAACGACGTGTACGGGTTCGAGCGCGGCGACGAGTTCATCACCGCCCTGGCGCGTAGCCTGCACCGGGCCGTGGTGGCGGCCGGCCTGCCGCCAGCGTTCCTGGGCCACATCGGCGGCGACGACTTCGTGATCGTCTGTGACCCCGAGCAGATGCTGCCGCTCACCCGGAAGGCGGTCGTCGACTTCGAGCAGGCGGCCGACGACCTGTACGACGAGGAGCACGCCAAGCAGGGATACATCGAGGTGCCGGATCGCAAGGGTCGCCTGCAACGGGCCGCCCTGGTGACGCTCTCGATCGGCGTGGCGCAGTCGACGGCGACCGGCCGCAAGTACGCCGACCCGCGCGAGGTGATCGCGGTCGCGTCCGAGATGAAGAAGGTCGCGAAGACCCAGCCCGGGTCGTATATCGCCATCGACCGCCGCAAAGCCGACAGCCAGCAGTGAGCGCGCCGCCGCCCTTAGACCGCACAAAGCGACCAGAGCGACTGCGGTCTCCAGGGCGGCTTTCAGGCGCGCGAACACCCCGAGCGGAGCGAGGGCATCAGGCAGAGCCGCTTAGATCACAGTGAACCGCGGGGTCCTGCGCGGTTACACTCGGGAGTAACCCACCACGCGCTGGCGGGGCTCGGTGAAATTCCGAACCGGCGGTAATCCGGGGTCAGACACCCCTGGAGAGCCCGCGACCCGGTCGTATCCAACGGCCGGTGGATCTGGTGCAAGACCAGAGCCGACGGTCAAAGTCCGGATGGGAGGCAGCGCGCGGGACGGACGTACCCCTTTGCCGGGGTCGGCTTGCCTGCGCATACGCGTGAGGAGTTGACGACCGGCCATGGCGAGCGTCTCCGAAGACGAGGCGATGCGCCGCGCTGTCGCGCTGGCGGCCAGGGGTCTCGGCACGACCAGTCCCAACCCCGTCGTGGGTTGCGTCATTCTCGACACCGCGGGCGCCGTCGTCGGTGAGGGATTCCACGCGTACGCGGGCGGCCCGCACGCCGAAATCGTGGCGCTCGCCCAAGCGGGTGAACGCGCCCGCGGCGGCACCGCGATCGTCACCCTCGAACCGTGTGATCACACCGGTCGCACCGGCCCCTGCACGCGCGCCCTGATCAACGCCGGCATCCGGCGTGTGGTCGTCGGGGTGCCCGACCCCAATCCGATCGCCGGGGGCGGGGCGCACACGCTGCGCGAGGCTGGCGTCGAGGTGGCGACCGGGGCACGTGAGGCCGAGGCGGAAGCCGGCAACATCGCCTGGCTGACCTCGATGCGCCGCGGCTGGCCGTACCTGATCTGGAAGTACGCGGCCACCCTGGACGGGCGCTCGGCGGCCGTCGACGGCACCAGCATGTGGATCACCTCCGAAGCCGCGCGGATGGACGTGCACAAGCTGCGCGGCACCGTCGACGCGGTGATCGTCGGGATCGGCACCGTTCTCGCCGACGACCCCCGGCTCACCGCCCGCAACCTGCGCGACGGCACGCTCGCCATCCGGCAGCCGCTGCGGGTGGTCGTCGACACGGCAGGGCGTACCCCGTTGGACGCCAAGGTCCGCGACGGCGCCGCGCCGACGCTCATCGCGACCGCCGCGGACGTCGGCGCCGATTCGCGCGGCCGCGTCGACCTCAGCGCGCTGCTCGCGACGCTGCACCAGCGCGGCGTCCGCGCCGCGCTGCTGGAGGGCGGGCCGACGCTCGCCGGCGCGTTCCTGGCCGCGGGCCTCGTCGACAGGGTCGTCGGCTACGTCGCGCCCAAGCTGCTCGGCGACGGTCCCGCCGCGCTGGCTGGCGCCGGCGTCAGCACCATCGCCGAGGCCATCGAGCTCGAATACACGGACATCGCGCAGGTCGGTCCCGATCTGCGGTTCACAGCGGTACCGAAGATGAAGGGTTGACCGCATGTTCACGGGCATCGTCGAGGAGTTGGGTGAGTTCCTGCGACTGGACTGGCACGGCGACGGGGGAGTGGCGACTATCCGCGGTCCGCTCGTGTCGTCGGACGCGCGGCCCGGCGACTCGATTGCGGTCAACGGCGTCTGTCTGACCGTGGTGGTCGCCGAGGGCGACGGGTTCACGGTCGACGTGATGAAGGAGACGTTCGACCGGTCGGCGCTGGGCTCGCTCAAGCCCGGCGACCCGGTCAACCTGGAGCGCGCTGCGACCCTGCAGACGCGGCTCGGCGGTCACCTCGTCCAGGGCCACGTCGACGGGGTGGGCGCGATCGTGGCGCGCGCGTCGGGAGAGCGGTGGGACGACGTGACCGTCGCCCTGCCGCCCGGCTTGTCCAGGTACGTCGTTGAGAAAGGGTCGATCACCGTGGACGGGGTATCCCTGACCGTGGTCTCGGTGTCCGACACCGACTTCGCGGTCAGCCTGATCCCGACCACGCTGGCGCTGACCACGCTCGGCCGCAAGGGCGTGGGCGACCTGGTCAACCTTGAGGTCGACGTGATCGGAAAGTACGTGGAGAAGATGGTAGGGGCGCGCGCATGAACACCATTGAGGAAGCGGTCGAGCAGATCGCCGCCGGCCGGCCGGTCGTTGTGGTCGACGACGAGAACCGCGAGAACGAGGGCGACCTGATCTTCGCGGCCGAGCTGGCGACGCCGGAACTGCTGGCGTTCATGGTGCGGTACACGTCCGGGTACATCTGCGCGCCGCTGACCGAAGACGACTGCGACCGGCTCGACCTGCCGCCCATGTACAGCACCAACCAGGACCCGCGCGGCACCGCGTACACGGTGACGGTCGACGCCCGGGCGGGGGTCGCCACCGGCATCTCCGCCGCGGACCGTGCGCACACCCTGCGCCTGCTCGCCGACCCGGCGACCCGGCCCGTCGACCTGACCCGGCCCGGCCACGTGGTGCCGCTGCGCGCCCGCGCCGGCGGCGTGCTGCGCCGCACCGGCCACACCGAGGCGGCCGTCGACCTTGCGGTACTGGCCGGGCTGCGGCCAGCGGCGGTGCTGTGCGAGATGGTCAACGACGACGGCACCATGATGCGCCTGCCGGATCTTTCGAAGTTCGCCGCCGAGCACGGGCTCGCCCTGATCAGCATCGCCGACCTCGTCGCGTACCGCCGCCGCACCGAACGGCAGGTCGAGCGCGAGGTCGAGACCCGCATCCCGACCCGGCACGGCGTTTTCCGTGCCGTCGGATACCGGGCCGAGGTCGACGGCGTCGAGCACGTCGCGCTCGTCTACGGAGACCTCGGCGACGGCCGCGACGTCCTGGTCCGGGTGCATTCCGAGTGCCTCACCGGCGATGTGTTCGGCTCCCTGCGCTGCGACTGCGGGCCGCAGCTGGACGCGGCACTGGCCCGGGTGGCGTCCGAGGGCCGAGGCGTCGTGCTGTACGTGCGCGGCCACGAGGGGCGGGGGATCGGGCTGCTGCACAAGCTGCGCGCGTACCAGCTCCAGGACCAGGGCCGCGACACCGTCGACGCCAACCTCGAACTGGGCCTGCCCGCCGACGCCCGCGAATACGGCACCGGCGCGCAGATCCTGTACGACCTGGGCGTCCGCTCGATGCGGCTGCTCACGAACAACCCGGCGAAGCTGGCGGCGCTGTCCGGGTATGGCCTGACGGTCGCCGGGCAGGAGTCCCTGGCCGTGCCGCCCCACCCGGAAAACGTGCGCTACCTGCGGACCAAGCGTGACCGCATGGGGCACACCCTGACCCTTGAGGAGTTGGCCTGATGGCGGGTTTCGGCGAGCCGGACGTGTCCACCGTGGACGCCACCGGACTGACCGTCGGCGTGGTCGCGGCCCGGTGGCACGGCGACCTGACCGACCACATGCTGGCGCGAGCCGTCGACGCGGCCAAGGCGTGCGGCGTGCACGAGGTGACGGTGGCCCGGGTGGCCGGGTCGGTGGAGCTGCCGGTGGTGGCGCAGGCGCTGGCCCGGCGGTGTGACGTGGTGGTGGCGCTGGGCGTGGTGATCCGCGGCGAGACCGCCCACTTCGACTACGTCTGCAAGTCCGTGACCGAGGGGTTGACGCGGGTCGCGCTCGACGAGTCGACCCCGGTCGCCCACGGTGTTCTGACGGTGAACACGCTCGACCAGGCGCGGGCGCGGGCCGGCTTTCCCGACTCCGCGGAAGACAAGGGCTGGTCCGCGACGGTGGCCGCCCTGGACGCCGCCCTGGCGATCCGCGCAGCCGCCTAACTTCGTGGTCAGGCGGCCCTAGAGGCGGCCGGCCTCGATGATGCGGCTCAGGAACTGGCGGGTGCGAGGCTCGCGGGGGTCGCCGAAGACCTGCTCCGGCGGCCCCTGCTCCAGTACCTTGCCGCCGTCGAGGAAGCACACCGTGTCGGCGACCTGCCGCGCGAACCCCATCTCGTGCGTAGCGAGCACCATCGTCATGCCCTCGCCCTTCAGGTCGCGGATCATCGACAGCACCTCGCCCACCAGCTCAGGGTCGAGCGCCGACGTGACCTCGTCGAGCAGCAGCAACCGGGGCGAGTTGATCAGCGCACGCACGATCGCGACCCGCTGCTGCTGCCCACCGGAGAGCCGATCGGGGTACGCGTCGGCTTTGTCCCCGAGACCGACCCGTGCGAGCCACTCCCGCGCGGCGGCCGACGCTGAGGAGCGCGACCGCCCATGCACCCGCACGGGCGCCAGCGTGACGTTCTCCAACACCGTCATGTGCGGAAACAGGTTGTACGCCTGGAAGACGATCCCGATCCGCTGCCGCACCTTGTCGGGGTTCACGCGCGGGTCGGTGATGTGCTCACCGTCCAGCCAGATCATCCCGTCGTCGATCTCTTCGAGGAGGTTGATGCAGCGCAGCAGCGTCGACTTGCCCGACCCGGACGCCCCGATCAGCGCGACGACCTGGTGCTCCTCGACATCGAGACTGAGGGAGGAGAAAACCATGTGGGGCCCGAACGCCTTGCGCACACCCTGGATCGACAAGATCATGACTGCCTCCGGGCGGCGCGTAACGTCACCCAGTCGGTGACCGCGATCAGCGGAGTCGCGAGCAGCACGAAGAGCACTCCCGCCACAATGTACGGCGTGTAGTTGAAGGTCTCGGCCGTGCTGATCTGCGCGGCCCGCACCGCGTCGATCGGGCCGGCCAGCGATACCAGGCCGACGTCCTTCTGGAGCGCGACGGTGTCGTTGAGCAGCGGCGGGGCCACCCGGCGCACCGCCTGCGGCAGCACCACGTGCCGCATCGTCTGCCGGTAGGTCAGGCCGAGCGACCGGGCGGCGGCGAGCTGGCTGGGGTGCACCGACTCGATGCCGGCGCGGAACACCTCGGCCAGGTACCCGGCGTACGTGATCACCAGCGCGATGCCGCCCAGTACCAGCACGCTGGGCATGCCTTCGAGCCGCAGTCCGGGCACGCCGAGCGTCAGCACGTACAGCACGATGATCAGCGGCAGCCCGCGAAACGTGTACGTGTATCCGGTCGCGAGCGCCCGCACCGGGAAGAACACCGGGCCGCGCAGCGTGCGTAGTAGCGCGATGAGCAGCCCGAGCGCCAGTGCGCCGAGGGCGCAGAAGACCAGCAGCCGCACGTTGAGCCACAGCCCGGTCGCCACGTCGGGCAGGGCGTCGCGGGCCACGTCGAGGTCGAAGAACGACTCGCGGACCCGGTCCCAGCCGGGTGCGCCGGTCAGCCCGACGGCCAGCAGGACACCCATCACGAGAGTGGAGGCGGCGGCGACCAGCACCGACACGAGGGTCTGGCGGCGCCGGTACGCGATGCGGTCCCGTTGTGCCTGAGAAACCATCTGTGCTACTAGGTGAGCTCGCGCGCGCCCGCCGAGCCGGCGAGCCACTCCTTCTCCAGCGCGGTGAGGGTGCCGGCGCCGCGCAGCTGGTCGACCGCCTGGGTGACGCAGCCGGTGAGGCTGGAGCCCTTGTCGAGTACGAGCCCGAACTGCTCCGGCACGCCCACCTGCGGCAGCTGCCCAACGATCACGCCGCCCTCGAGCTCCGCCGCCGTCATGAAGAACGCGGTCGGCAGGTCGACGACGAGCCCGTCGATCTGGCCGTTCTGGAGCGCCTTCTTAGCATCGTCGTTGCTGTTGTAGACCTGCGGCTGCGTGCTCGGCTTGATCAGGGCGGTGATCGCCTGGTAGCTGGTGGTGCCCACCTGGGCGCCGAGCTTGGCGTCCTTGAGCGCGGCCATCGTGGTGGCGCCCGCGATCTTCGACGACTTCAGCGAGATCACCGTCTGGCGCACCAGGTAGTACGGCGAGGAGAAGTCGACCGCCTTCTTCCGGTCGTCAGTGATCGAGAACTGGTTGATGTCGAAGTCGAACTGCTTCGGGCCGGGCGCGATCGCGTTGTTGAACGTCACCCGTACCCAGGTCACGTCGCTCTGGGCGTACCCGAGCTTCTGAGCCACCGCGTAGGCGACGGCCGATTCGAAGCCCTGGCCGTTTTCTGGCTTGTTGTCCTTGAACCACGGCTCGTAGGCCGGATTGTCCGTTGCGATCGTCAGCTTGCCGGCGATTTTGGTCTGAAGCTGGTCCTTCCCGCACGTGAGGCCGGTCGCGCCGGGTGTCGGGGTCGTGTCGCTGTCGTCGGCGGGTGCGCAGCCAGCCAGAACGACAAGCAACGCCGCAGCGGAAAGGAGAGAGCGCGCCATGGGCGACAGCATAAAGTAAACCGAATACGGGGCTCGCGCGTCGTAGCGGTGTGACAGCAGCGGGGAGCGTGGTAGCCCTGGCCCCTAGAGCGGACACATGGGCGGCCGACGAGGCGGTGACGCACTTGTTCACCGCCCACTACCGGCCGCTCGTGCGGCTGGCCACATTGTTGCTGCACGAGTCGAGCGCGGCCGAGGAGATCGTGCAGGACGCCTACGTGGCGCTGCACGGCCGCTGGCGCCGGCTCCGCGACGCCGACAAGGCCCTGGCCTACCTGCGGGCCACCGTGGTCAACCGGTCCCGCTCCGCGCTGCGCCACCGCAAGGTCGTCGACCGCCACCTCGCGCTGTCCAGTCCCGAGCCCGACGCCCCCAGCGCCGAAGCCGGCGCGCTCGCCCTGCTGCAACACGCCGCCGTCGTCGCGGCGCTGCGAGCCCTGCCCACCCGCCAGCGCGAGGCGCTGGTCCTGCGGTACTACCTCGACCTGTCCGAAGCGGACATCGCCGAGACCATGGGCTGTAGCCGAGGCGCCGTCAAGAGCCACTGCTCGCGGGGCATGGCCGCCCTGCGCGAGACCCTGGAGCGAGCATCATGAGCGAGCGCAGCGAGCGAATCATTGGGCGCAGCGCCCTTGGAGCCTCGTGGCCGCCCGGAGCGAAGCGAGGACGGCCATGAGCCGCGACGAAGACGTACTGCGGCAGATCTTGGAGGCCCAGGCCGCGAAGGTCGAGGTCAGCCCGGACGCCCTGCACTCGATCCGCGTGAGGACGCAGCGGCGTCCGCGGTGGTTTTCCCTCGGCGCGGTCGCGCTCACGGCCGCGACCGCGACCGCCGCCGTGGTCGGCGCGTTCGCGCTGATCCCTCGCGTGGGCGGCACGCCAGATCCGCATACGGCGTCGACACCGTCGTGGTCCAGCACCTTCTCTGGTACCAGCACAGCCAACCTGGCGATCTACTACGTGGGCGACGACGGTGGCCGGCAGCGGCTGTACCGGGAGTTCCACCACCTGCCGATGCGCGACACCTCGACGACTACCAAGATCGGCACTGCGGTCACCGAGATGCTGCGGCCGGAAAGCGCCCACGACCCGGCCTACGCGAGCGCCTGGCCCACCGGCGTGCGGGTGACCGACGTCTCGGTCGACGGCGGCACGGTCACCGTCAACCTGTCCAAGGCGCCGCCGAGCACCATCGCCCGTCAGGAACTGGTCTGGACCGTCGCCGCGGTCGTCGGCGGCGACCCGACCGTCAAGCTGCTCGTCGACGGCTCGCAGTACGCCACGCTGCGCAAGGCGCCTGCCCTCGACACCCTGGCCGCCCTCTGGTTGATCAACCCGCAGCACGGCGAGACGGTCGCGCGCAGCGTCGCGGTGCATGTGGCCGGCGCGGTCTTCGAGGCGACCGCCCACCTGCGCGTACGCCAAGGTGGCGTCGTCATCGACGAGAAGGTCCTGACGCTCAGCGCCGGCGCGCCGGCGCGCGGCGAGGCGAGGCTCACACTCACGCTGGCGCCGGGCGAGTACACGCTGGAGGCGTACACGATCTCGGCCGCCGACGGCAGCGTCCAACATCTGGACGATCACGTGGTCACGGTGCGCTGACCGGGGCGGGTGACAGAATCACTGATCGTGAAGACCTTCGAGGAGCTGTTCGCCGAGCTGCAGAGCAAGGCGGCCGCCCGCACCCCCGGGTCGGGCACGGTCGCGGCGCTGGAGCGGGGCGTCCACGCCATCGGCAAGAAGGTCGTCGAAGAGGCGGCCGAGGCTTGGATGGCGGCCGAGCATGAGGGGCCCGAGCGGGCCGCTGAGGAGATCTCCCAGCTGCTGTACCAGACCCAGGTGCTGATGCTCGCCACCGGACTGGAGCTCAAGGACGTGTACCGACATCTCTGACCTGTCCTCGTTGTCTGCCCAGGAAAGGACTTCTCAGAGATGCTGCGTATCGCCATACCCAACAAAGGCACCCTCTCCAAGCCGGCCGCCGAGATGCTGCGCGAGGCCGGATACCGCCAGCGCACCGACGACCGCGACCTCGTCTGCCGCGACGAGGCCAACGCGGTCGAGTTCTTCTACCTGCGTCCCCGCGACATCGCCACGTACGTCGGCTCGGGTGACCTCGACCTTGGCATAACCGGCCGGGACCTGCTCGTTGACGCCGGCAGCCCCGCCGAAGAGGTGCTCGACCTCGACTTCGCGGGCGCGACGTTCTGGTTCGCCGCCCGCCCCGAGACCGTCACCTCGGTCGACGAGATCGGCGGCCGGCGGGTCGCCACCGCCTACCCCGGTGTGGTCGAGCGGCACCTCATCGAGCGCGGTCTCAAGGCCGACGTCGTCCGCCTCGACGGCGCGGTCGAAAACGCCGTCCGGCTCGGCGTCGCAGACGTGATCGCCGACGTGGTGTCGACCGGCGCCACGCTGCGCCAGGCCGGCCTCGTCACGGTCGGCGCGCCGATTCTGGAGTCGTCCGCGCTGCTGATCCGCCGCTCGGGCGCGCCCGCCAACGGCCAGGTCGGCCAGCTCGTCCGCCGCCTCCAGGGCGTCCTGGTGGCCCGCCGGTACGTGATGCTCGCGTACGACGTGCGGGCCGACCTGCTGGAGGAGGCCACCGCGCTGACCCCCGGCATCGAGTCGCCGACCGTGTCCCCGCTGCACCGCGAGGGCTGGGTGGCGGTCGAGGCCATGGTGCTGCGCTCCGAGGTCCACCGCATCATGGACGAGCTGTACGAGCTGGGTGCCCGCGCGATCCTGGTGACAGACATCCACGCCTGCCGCCTGTGAGGCCGGTGCCGGCGTGGGCGGCGCTGTCGGTCGTGGCCGTCGGTGGGCTCGCGTCGGCCGGCCAGAGCGCCGCCAACGCCGAGCTCGGTGAGCGGGTCGGCAACGCCTCGTTCGGCGCGGCGGTCAACGTCACCACCGGCAGCGCGCTGGTCCTCGCCGGGCTGGTCGCACTGCCGTCGATGCGCGCCGGCCTCGGCAAGCTGCGCCGCGCCCGGCTGCCCTGGTGGGCGTACCTGGGCGGCCTCGGCGGCGGCGCCTTCATCACCGTGGCGACGTACGTCGTACCGGTCGTCGGCGTCGCCGTCTTCACGATCGCCCAGGTCACCGGCGGCAGCCTCGGCGGCCTAGCGGTCGACCGAACGGGGCTGGCACCGTCCGGGCGGCTGTCGCTGACCCGGCCGCGGGTGGCCGGCGCGCTCCTCGGCATCGCGGCGGTCGGCCTCGCGCAGGCCGGCCGCCCGATCGGCGATCTCGCCGTGGGCGCGCTGATTCTCGGGGTGCTCGCCGGCGCGGCCGTCGCCGTGCAGTCCGCGCTGAACGGCCGCGTCTCCGCCGCGTCGACCACTGCCGCCGGCACCGCCGTCAACTTCGCGATCGCCGCCCCGGCGGTGCTGATCGCCGCGAGCCTCCTGGGTGCCTTCTCCACCGGCTGGTCCTCCCGCCTGCCCAGCGAGTGGTACCTGTACACCGGCGGCCCGCTCGGCGT
The DNA here is from genome assembly GCF_036906915.1 of Micromonospora sp. CPCC 206061. Taxonomy (NCBI): domain Bacteria; kingdom Bacillati; phylum Actinomycetota; class Actinomycetes; order Micromonosporales; family Micromonosporaceae; genus Micromonospora; species Micromonospora sp. CPCC 206061. The sequence goes on along the minus strand of NZ_JBAKHX010000080.1, from coordinate 7,460 downwards.
GGTGATCGTGGTGGCGCTGCTGGTGGGTGTGCGCGCGGTCGGCGTCCTGCGCACCGGCTTGGCGATCGTCGCCGGCCAGCTCGCCGGCGCCCTCCTGCTCGACGTACTGATCCCCGGCGCTCCCGCCGCCACCCCCGCCCTACTGGCCGGCGCGTTGCTGACAGTGGCCGCGGTGGCAGTGGCCGGCCGCGGCACCCGCCGCCCGAAGGCCGACGCCGCCCCGCGGTTTCCCTGAGCTGCGCCGGGTCGTGGCGGATCGCACGCAGTTTGCGCCCCGAGGTGGCGTGATCGGGTGGGGGTGGCAGACTCGGTGGGCGTGAGTACCCCTGACGTCGTCCTGCGGCCGCGCCGCGTCCGGATCGTGTGCTGGGTCCTCGCGGCCGCCGTGTTCGTCGTGTTCACCCTGGTCGGCAGCGGCCTGCGGGGCTCGACCGGCGAGGCGGGCGGCAGCTTCCAGCGAGGCGACCAGGTCGCGATGATCGGGCTCGGGGTGCTGTTCGCGCTGGGCATCCTGCTGTTCACCCGGCCGCGCGTCGAGGCCGACGCGGCGGGCATCCGGGTGCGCAACCTCGTCGGTGGGTACGAGCTGACGTGGGATCTGGTGCGGGCGGTGCGGTTCAACCGGGGCACGCCGTGGGCGAGCCTGGAACTGCACGACGAAGACCTGGTACCGATGCTGGCGCTGCAGGCAGCCGACAAGCAGTACGCCGTCGACGGTGTCCGCGCCCTGCGGGCGCTGCACGCGGCCGCGACCACCGCGCCCGTCACCCCCGACCAGTCCTAAGCCGCCCACGCCCCCGCGGGCGCGGGGCACCGGGTGAGCGGCAGCGGAGAGTAGCTGGTAGCCTTACAGAGTCGACCAAGCTGTCACTCCACGGTGACAGCATGAAAGCGGAGCGCCTGCTCCCACCCGAGTCGCTCAGTGAGGCGGCCGGGTCCGGTCAGCCGACGTTGGGGAAATCCTCAGCGGCGGTGGTGCGTTGTAATATGCGCGCCTGACCGGTCGAGCGGGCCCCTGGCATATGCCAGGGGTTTTCGTTTTGGTGTCGGCAGGGGGCCTGGCCGTGACCCGCGGCCAGGTGAAAAGAGCAATTGAGGAGGCCACATCAGCGTCGAACCACGCGTCAACGAACAGATCCGGGCCCGTGAGGTCCGGCTTGTCGGCCCCGAGGGTGAGCAGGTGGGCATCGTCCCGCTTGAGCGGGCCCTCCAGTTGGCCGCCGACGTCGACCTGGATCTGGTCGAGGTAGCGCCGATGGCGCGCCCCCCGGTGTGCAAGCTCATGGACTTCGGGAAGTTCAAGTATGAGAGCGCACTGAAGGCGCGTGAAGCTCGGCGCAACCAGCAGCAGACCGTCATCAAGGAGATGAAACTCCGGCCCAAGATCGACCCGCACGACTACGAGACCAAGAAGGGTCACGTGGTCCGGTTCCTCAAGGCGGGCGACAAGGTCAAGGTGACGATCATGTTCCGAGGTCGCGAGCAGAGCCGACCGGAGCTGGGCTACCGGCTCCTGCGCCGGCTCGAGTCCGAGATCTCGGAGCTGGGGTACGTAGAGGCCGCCCCCAAGCAGGACGGCCGCAACATGATCATGGTTTTGGCTCCGCACCGTGCCACCAAGGCGGCCGCAGTGGCCGCTACGGCGGCAAAGGGTGGCGCTCAGCGTGAGCGCGATCCCGAGTCCGGTGCCGAGACGCCGGCCAACCCGGCGCCCGCCGGAGAGTCCGGCGCGTAACAGAAGGCACCGCCGGGCAGCGTAAGCCGGCCGGGCCCGCCGGAGAGACCGGCGAGTAACAGGGGAGAAACGTTCACAATGCCGAAGATGAAGAGCCACACGGGGATGGGCAAGCGGGTCAAGGTGACCGCTAAGGGCAAGCTCGTCAAGCAGCAGGCGGGCATGCGCCACAACCTCGAGGGCAAGCCCTCTACCCGGACCCGCAAGCTGTCCCGCACCGTCGAGGTGGCCAAGGCTGACACCAAGCGAGTCAACAAGTTGCTGGGCCGCTGACGCGCGCCACTTGACACGAAGGAGGAGTTGAGATGGCACGCGTCAAGCGGGCTGTGAACGCCCAGAAGAAGCGCCGCACCATCCTGGAGGAGGCGAGCGGCTACCGTGGTCAGCGCTCGCGGCTCTACCGGAAGGCCAAGGAGCAGGTGCTGCACTCGATGCAGTACGCCTACCGTGACCGCCGCGACCGCAAGGGCGACTTCCGGCAGCTGTGGATCACGCGGATCAACGCTGGCGCTCGCGCCAACGGCATGACCTACAACCGGCTCATCCAGGGGCTGCGCCTGGCTGGTGTCGAGGTCGACCGCAAGATTCTGGCCGACATGGCCGTCAACGACGCGCCGGCGTTCGCCGTGCTCGTCGAGGTGGCCCGCGCCGCTGTGGCGGCGGAGGGGACCGGCGGCACGCAGGCAGCGTGAGCAGTTCACCTTCCCGACCCGGGGACGGTCCGTACACCGCACGGACCCCCCGGGTCGTTGCTGCTCGGCGGTTGCGTCGCCGCGCCGAGCGAGACGAGACCGGCCGCTTCCTGGCCGAGGGCCCACAAGCGGTGCGCGAGGCGCTCGCGGTGGGCAAGGTGCGCGAGCTGTTCGGCGTAGAGTCCGCTCTGAGCCGGTACTCGGACTTGGCGGCGGCCGCTGAGGCCACTGGTGCCCGGGTCTCCCCGGTCACGGACGACGGGCTGGCCGCCCTGGCCGAGACGGTGCACCCGCAGGGGCTGGTGGCCGTGTGCGACCAGTTGGATGTACCCCTGCCGGAGGCTCTCGCGCGAAGGCCGCGCCTGGTCGCGGTGCTCGCCGAGGTCCGTGATCCCGGCAATGCCGGCACCGTGCTGCGCACCGCGGACGCCGCGGGAGCCGGCGCGGTGGTGTTCGCCGGCGACGCCGTCGACCCCTACAACGGCAAGTGCGTGCGGGCGTCCGCCGGCAGCCTGTTTCACGTCGACGTGGTGCGCTCGGCCGACGCCGCGATCGTGGCCCTCAAGGCCAGCGGCCTCCAGGTCCTGGCCGCGACCGGCTACGGCGACGCCGACCTGGACGACCTCGCCGACCAGGGTGGCCTGACCGCGCCGACCGCGTGGCTGTTCGGCTCGGAGGCCCACGGGCTGCCCGACGAGCTGATCGAGGCAGCCGACGCCCGGGTGCGGGTGCCTCTGCACGGCCGGGCCGAAAGTCTCAATCTGGCCGCGGCCGCGGCGGTATGCCTGTACGCGTCCGCGAGGGCGCAAACCGCACGCCGTAGACTCTCAAGGCTGTGACGTACCGCAACGATCCGTACGACCCGAAGCAGGTGGCGCTGCTCGACCCGGAGGCGCTGGACGACGCCGTCGCGCAGGCCGAAAAGGCGTTCGGTGCCGCGGCCGACCCCGACGAGCTGACCTCGGTCAAGCACCTGCACCTGGGCGACCGGGCTCCGGTGTCGCTGGCCCGCCGCGAGATCGGCGCGCTGCCACCAGCCGCCAAATCCGACGCCGGCAAGCGCGTCAACCAGGCGCGCGCCGCGATCCAGTCGTCGTTCGACGCCCGCCTCGCCGAGTTGGCGAAGCAGCAGGCGCAGCGCATCCTGGCCGAGGAGCGGGTCGACGTCACCCTGCCGTGGGATCGCCGCCCGCGCGGCGCCCGGCACCCGCTGACCACGCTGATGGAGCGCGTCGGCGACCTGTTCGTCGGCATGGGGTACGAGATCGCCGAGGGCCCCGAGGTCGAGCTGGAGTGGGCGAACTTCGACGCCCTCAACATCCCGCCGGACCACCCGGCGCGCGGCCTGATGGACACGTTCCACGTCGCTGCGGCCGACGAAGTCGTTGCCGCGACCGGTGGCGCTGCCAAGCCCTCCGGACTTGTCTTGCGCACGCATACGTCGCCGGTGCAGGCGCGCACGATGCTGACCCGCAAGCCCCCGATCTACGTCGTGGTGCCCGGCCGGGTGTACCGCACCGACGAGCTGGACGCCACGCACACGCCGGTCTTCCACCAGGTCGAGGGCCTGGTGGTCGACGAGGGCATCACGATGGCGCACCTGCGCGGCACGCTCGACCACTTCGCGCGGGCCATGTTCGGGCCTGAGGCGCGCACCCGGTGGCGGCCGCACTACTTCCCGTTCACCGAGCCGTCGGCCGAGTTCGACGTGTGGTTCCCCGCGCACCGCGATGGTCCACAGTGGGTGGAGTGGGGCGGCTGCGGCATGGTCAACCCGCGCGTGCTGCGGGCCTGCGGCATCGACCCCGACCGGTACTCGGGCTTCGCGTTCGGGATGGGCATCGAGCGGACACTGATGGTCCGCCACGGAGTGGGCGACATGCGCGAGCTCGTTGAAGGCGACGCGAGGTTCAGCCGCGCGTTCGGTATGGAGGTTTAGCAGATGCGCCTCGGACTTTCGTGGCTCCGGGAGTACGTCGACCTTCCGGAGGGTGTGAGCGGCGCTGATGTGGAGGCCGCGCTCGTCGGGCTCGGCATCGAGGTCGACTCGGTGGTCGACCAGCGCGAGACGGTCAAGGGTGACCTGGTCGTGGGCAGGGTGCGCCAGATCGAGGAGCTGACCGGGTTCAAGAAGCCGATCCGGTTCTGCCGGCTCGACATCGGACGCGCCGAGCCGCAGGAGGTCATCTGCGGCGCCACCAACTTCGCGGTGGGCGACCTGGTGCCGGTGATCCTCCCCGGCGGCGTCCTGCCGGGCGGGTTCGAGGTCGGCTCCCGCAAGACGTACGGGCGGATCTCCAACGGCATGATCTGCTCGGCCCGCGAGCTGGGCATCAGCGACGAACACGCCGGCATCATCGTGTTTCCGGCGGACATCTCCGCGAAGCCGGGCGACGACGCGCGGCCGGTGGTCGGGCTCGACGACGTGCTGTTCGAGCTGGAGATCACCCCCGACCGCGGGTACGCGATGGCGGTGCGCGGCATCGGCCGCGAGCTGTCGCACGCATTCGGCGTGCCGTTCCGCGAGGCGGGCCTGGCCGGCGCGCCCGGCGCCACCGAAAAGCCCGCGCACCCGGTGATCGTCGAAGACACCGTGGGCTGCGACCGGTTCGCGGCGCGGGCGGTGCGCGGCATCGACCCGAACGCCCCGTCGCCCGAGTGGATGACCCGGCGCCTGACGGCGGCCGGCATCCGCACGCTCGGGCTCTCCGTCGACATCACCAACTACCTGATGCTCGAGTACGGCCAGCCGATGCACGCCTTCGACCTGGCCAAGCTGCGCGGCCCGCTGGTGGTGCGCCGCGCCCACCAGGGCGAGAAGCTGACCACACTGGACGGTGTCGCCCGCGTGCTCGACGCCGAAGACATGGTGATCTGCGACGACACCGGTCCGATCTCGCTCGCCGCAGTCATGGGCGGCGAGACCAGCGAGGTCGCGCCGGACACCGTCGACGTGCTCTTCGAGGCCGCGCACTGGGATCCGGTGATGGTCGGGCGCACGGCCCGCCGCCACAAGCTGTTCAGCGAGGCGGCCAAGCGCTGGGAGCGCGGGGTGGACCCCGCGCTGCCGCTGGTCGCCCTTGACCGGGCGGTGCGGCTGCTCATCGAGTACGCCGGCGGCGCGACCGACGGCGCGGTACTCGACCTCGACCACGTCCAGCCGCCCACACCGGTGATCCTCGACCCGGGCCTGCCGGCGCGCCACATCGGCGTGCCCTACACCACCGAGCGGGTCGTCGAGACGCTGACCGAGATCGGCTGCGCGGTTGTCGCCAACGGCCAGACGCTTACCGTCACGCCGCCGAGCTGGCGTCCTGACCTCACCGACCCGGCCGACCTGGTCGAAGAGGTGGCCCGGCTGGACGGGTACGACAAGGTGCCTAGCGTGCTGCCGATCGCGCCGCCCGGCAACGGCCTGACCGCGCAGCAGCGCCGCCGCCGCTCGGTCGCGCGGGCGCTCGCCGAGGGCGGCTACGTCGAGGTGCTGTCGTACCCCTTCGTGGGCCCCGCCGCGCTGGAGGCGTTGGGGATCGACGAGCCGGCCGTGCGCCTGGCGAACCCGATCTCCGACGAGGAGCCGCTGCTGCGCACCTCGCTGCTGCCGCCGCTGCTGGCCACGCTGCGGCGCAACCTCGGGCGTGGGCTGCGCGACGTCGCCCTGTACGAGATGGGTCTGATCTTCCGGCCGCGACCGGGTGCGGGCGCCCCGCCGGAGATGGGCGTCGAGCGGCGCCCGACCGACGAGCAGCTCGCCGCCGCCGACGCGGTCGTGCCCGAGCAGCCCTGGCACGTGGCCGTGGTGCTGGCCGGCGAGGCCGACGCGGCCGGCTGGTGGGGCGAGGGCCGCCCGGCGAGCTGGGCCGACGCGGTCGAGGCCGCCCGGATCGCCCTCGACGCCGCGGGCGTGCCGGCCGACCGCGTCCTGATCCGCAACGCCGAGCGGGCGCCCTGGCACCCGGGCCGGTGTGCCGAGATCACTGTCGACGGCGTGGTCGTCGGCCACGCCGGCGAGCTGCACCCGGCCGCCGTCGCCGGGCTGGAACTGCCGCGGCGTACCTCGGCCATGGAGCTTGACCTCGACGCGCTGCCGGCGGCCGAGGTGACGCCCGGCCCGCGGATCTCGACGTTCCCGCCCGCGCTGATCGACGTGGCGCTGGTGGTCGACGCGGGCGTGGCCGCCGCCGAGGTGGAGCGCGCGCTGGTGGCCGGCGCCGGGGAACTGCTGGAGGCGGTGCGCCTGTTCGACGTGTACACGTCGGAGCAGCTCGGTGCGGACCGCAAGTCATTGGCATACAAGTTGACGTTCCGCGCGCCGGACCGGACCCTGACCGCCCAGGAGGCGGTGGCCGCCCGCGACGCCGCGGTGGCGGAGGCGTCCGCACGGGTCGGCGCCGTACTACGGGGAGCATGATGTCTTTCTCGACCGATGTCTGCATCGTTGGCGGCTGCGGCCGGGTGGGCCTGCCGCTGGGCATAGCGCTCGCCTCGCGTGGCCTTCGTGTCACGCTCTACGACATCAACGCCACGGCGGTGGAGACCGTCAACAGTGGGCAGTTGCCGTTCGACGAGGATGGCGCCGCGACGGTGCTCGCCGAGGCGGTGGCGGCCGGCCGGCTGCGCGCCTCGACCGACCCGGCGACCGTGGCGTCGGCCGAAAACCTGGTCGTCGTTGTGGGCACCCCGGTCGACGAGCACCTCAACCCCGACCTGGGCGCCGTGCCGCGCGCGCTCGACCGGTGCGCCGAGCACCTGCGCGACGGCCAGCTCGTCGTGCTGCGCTCCACTGTGTACCCCGGTGTGACGGCGCTGACCGAGAAGCTGTTGTCCGGCAAGGGTTTGGCGGTCGACGTGGCGTTCTGCCCCGAGCGGATCGCTGAGGGCAAGGCCATGACGGAGCTGTTCGAGCTGCCGCAGATCGTGGCCGCCCGTTCGCCGCAAGCATTGCAGCGCGCGGAGAAACTCTTCCGGCACCTGACGGATCAGATCGTGCCGTTGGAGCCGGAGGAGGCGGAGCTGGCGAAGCTGTTCACGAA
>NZ_JBAKHX010000079.1:0-35166 GCF_036906915.1 Micromonospora sp. CPCC 206061 | reverse complement strand
CGCCCCCGACTCCAAGATCCGCCACCCCGATTACACGATCAAGGTTGCGTGACGCGGCACTAGTCAGACTTCAATGACCGCGCGCTGAGCAGAGACGAGCGCGGCTCGCAGGTCCGCCGTCTTCATGCCCTCGGCGACGACGCGCAGCGCGCCGCGTCCTGGCCGGCATCTTGCGGACAACGACCTGTCGATCTTGACGTGTCGACTGCGGGTCGGGTTAGGAACGCAAACAACGAGGACCCATGCCTAACTCGCTCATTTGCCGATGAGAGCGCGCGAGAACTTTCGTAGCGCAAGCCATGAGATCACGTAATCAGGTATCGCCTTCGAGCGCGCGAGCCTCATTCGGCTCGACAACTTTCATAAGAGTTACCAAGAGTTCGATGAACTTCATGTAATGATCCTCCTTATGCCACCCGAACTGCTCAATAAGAGCTACGGTGGACTGCCCGAAGAGAGCAACGGAATCCTTCAGGGAGATCGCGACTGACCTGAGCTCACTTTCTGACATAATCCTCGACTGCTCCGTCGCCTCGTCGAGTTCGACGGTTACCCAGTCGAAAGATCCTAGGTGTTTGAGTATGAAGGTGTTCGCATGTAGGACTGATGAAGCCATTGCGTAGGAGTGGCTGCTACCAGGTCGGCATGCCTCCATCAGCCCTGTTATGCTGGGCGGCCGCTCGCCGAAGAAATACGGTTTACCCTCTTTGCTGCTCGATCGAGGGAAGTCGAGCAACCGACCGAGGTCGTTCGCCCGCTTCTCGCGTTCGGTTACGAACTTACGATCCTCTGCCTTGCTGAAAGAGCGCAGGTGGTGAAGTTCAACGAGTTCGTTGTTGACCCATCGACGCGCCCTCTCCCTGCCGTTAATCTCAAGGTCCGCGAGCCAGTAGGCGCGCGCACTGGACTCCGCGACGGCTCTCGAAGCGGTGAGGACCGGTTGGATTCCGACTGAATCGGAAGACAAGAGATGCGCAACTGCCGCGATGTGACGCGCTGCAGATATGGCGTAAAGCTGGCTCGCCTTGAATGCCTCAAATACGGTTTGGAAACCCAGCGACTCAAATGGCGCGGCCAAAATCCGCTGATGTACCTCCGGCGTATCTCCCTGCAACGCTACAGTAAGGATGAACGACTCCCACCACACGCCGAGCGGGTTGGTAGGGTCACCCGGTTCCGGCAGAGCCTTCACCGGGCCGGGCTCCCAGTTCTCGGAACTTCCTGTGCGGATAAAGCTATTGGATGCATCTAAGAGCTGTGAAACAATCTTGCTCTGCAACTTGTCCATCATCGCCGCCCTACTCTAATGCGAGTTCGTGCTAGCGTCCGAGCGTGGGGGAACGATGTCAATGCTCGGTCGGCATCTCGACGTTACTCTTGATCGAGCAGAAGCCTTTGAGTTACAGTGCGGCATGCAACCCTATCTGCCGGTGATGGGAACTTTGCTCGGTGCCGTGATCGGATCACTCGGCACGTTCCTTATTCAGAGAAGCGCTTTCATGCGGGAACGGCGGTCACGACTCTTCGACGCCAGACGCGCAGCCTGCCTGACGATGCTCTCTGCTTTTCACCAGCAATATCTTCGCTTGCTGGCGGCAGACAAACTGCATGCTGACGAGCAGGATCGGATCAGGGCGTTTCGGGAAATTGAATCACACGAGGGGCAGTCCGCGCTCGATGGCCTTCGGCTTGTAATTGATGGTGAGCCGGCGCGACTGGCTCGCGAGTTCTGGCAGCATCTCCGCGGAACACCTTTTGCGAAGGGTCGCGATACTCGGATAAATGATTGGAAGACCTCCTACTGGAGTAAGCGGGACGAGTTCTTCGTAGCGGTGAACCACTACCTTGCGGCAGACATCTAGTATCTGCGCCACCTCTCTTCCTACTCAGGACCGCCCCGGACAGGAAGCATTCTGAGTCGTCTCCGGATTGCCGCACGGCATGTGTACACATGGAGCCTCGGCCCACCAACAACCTGTGCCCGTAGCATCGCGACGCATTCTCGACACGGTGCGCTGGGCGCGCGTTCAGCCGTCCATGTGCTGTGCTGCCCGGCGCCAGCTGGCGAAGGCCTTAGCGAGGCCGTGGCTGCCTGCGGCGCTGATCGCCGCGGTCACCTGGTCAAGGAAGTCGGGGGAGCGTGGATTGGTTGCGAGTTCTACCGCGCTGCGAAGGACCGCTTCCCACGATGGATCGTTTTGATATGCGATCACAACGGCCGCAAATTGGTCGGGTGTCATCCGAGCGACGTGAGCTGCGGCTAGGTGTTCCCGGAAAAGGGTGTGCGTGAACGCTATGGATGGCTCCCGCCCGGCGTATCCATCGACCTGTCGGAGCAGCACAGACCGGCGAGTGATGCCCTCCGCGACATCTCGGTAGTACCAGTCGTCGTGCTTGTCGCCGGCCGTCTCCAACACTTGGGTGACGAGCCGCTGCAGCTCCGAGAATCGGATGAAGACACGGTTTTCCGGGTTGGACTGCATAGCGAAAGCCACGAACATCAACACGCGATGAAGCACTGCGGGACCCGCTTGGTCGAGCAGGCCACGCCGGGTCTCGCGCAGGATGCCGAAGGCCAAGACGACCTCGTTGATCAGCATCGTGTGAGTGCGGGGGACGCGACCGAACCGATCGTAGGCGGACAGGACCATTTGCAAAGCGAGCGGGCTGTCGAGGAGGCCGGCGTCGATCCATTCGTTGAGGCGTCCTTGCAGTTCGTGCGAACGATGTCGAAGGGATTCGGGGGCTACCGACAGCAGGCCCGCGAGGTAGCGGGTCCAGAGGCGAGACGTCCACGGGGCGACGGTCACGTGGGTGAAGCCGGCCAGATCCGCTTCGACTTCGGCGTAGGGCCGTGTTGTCACAAGTAGCGGTGTGGACGGGTAGGTAGCGGCGAACAGCTTGATCGACTGCAGGACCGCGAACCGCAGTTGATGGTCGACGAGTTCGTCGAGCCCGTCCAGCACCACGAATACGCTGCCGCTTCGCAAGGCGACTAGGAGCGCGTCGGGCGTGAGGTCCACATCGAATCTGTGGCGCAGTATCCGCAGCAGTAGGGCCGGGATGTCGGTGTCCGGCTGCCCTGGCAGGTCGCGGATCAACGCGATGATCGGGGCCGGGCTGGTCTGGTCGTGCAGCCGACGCCGGGCCGCGAGGTGGCAGAGGTGGTTGACCATGGTGGTCTTGCCTGTGCCGCCCACGCCGATGAGCACGAGGCGATGGTTGGTGTCGAACATATCTCGGAGCGGACGCAGGTCCGAGCTCGTCAAAGCGTGGACCGGGCTGTCGACATAGATCTGGTCGCTCACGCGCTCTTCGAAGGCGGCGGCGAATGGTGCGGCGAGGTCGAGGTCCGGGCCGAAGCGGGAAAGGTACTTGGTGCCGAGCTGGGTCAGCGACCATGCTGTCATGCGCTGCACCGCCGCTTCCTGGGCACTGGCGTCCTCTGCCTCGATGAGGGCCCGTGCCTGCCGCCAAAGCAGGTCGTGCATGCGGAAGGTGCGCGGTGTGTCGGCCTGGAGGAGTTGCATGTCCGTGAGCACGTCGATGACGTCTTGCGCGACCTCGGCGTCCGGATCCACGAGCACCTGTGCGAGCAGGCGACTCATCTGGGCGGAGGGCGCCAGGCCCAGCAGCCGGTATCCCTTGGCGACACGGGGCTCGAGGGCATGGTATGCGAGGCCGAAGGTGGTTTCGACGGCGAGCGTGCCGGCGACCAGCCGCTCCAGTCGGGCCGAGCCGTCCACATCGGCGAGCTTGCGCCTCAGGTCCGACCAGGTCCAGTGAGGCCGTTTCTTGAGCAGACCGCCCGCGATGCGCAGGGCCAGTGGGAGGTTGCCGGCGAGGTGCGCGATCTCTTGAACCACCGCGAGTTCAGTGGCGACTGGCTCCCTGCCGGGGACGCGATGGAGCATCTGCACCGCCTCGTCGTCGTCCAAGGTCTGCAGCGCGATCGGATCCACACCGGGGAGTTCGGCGACCGGCGCCCAACTCGTGATGATCACCGCAGCGCCGATCATGCTGCCGGGGAGCAAGGGCTCCACGTCCGCGGCGGTGGTCGCGTTGTCGATGACGATGACAGATCGATGTCCGACGAGTGCCGACCGGAAGATCGCGGCGCGTGCCTCCGTCCCGGTCGGCACCTCCGCGTGTCGCACGCCAAGCGCCACTAGCGCCCCGCCGAGTACGTCGTAGGACGACACCGGCTGCCCGTCTGACTCGCGAAGGTTGAAGTAGAACTGGCAGTCGGGATAGCGATCCGCAGCCAGCGCGTTGGCGAGGCGGATCGCGAGCGCAGACTTTCCCACGCCGGGGATGCCGTAAAGATTGATCATCCCGCTGGCGTAGGTCGCTGTCAGTCGGGCGAATAGGTCGTCGAAGAGCGCCTGTCGGCCGGTGAAGTCCGACGGCGAGAACGGCAGTTGGTGCACGAGCCGCTGGTCGCGGTGTTCATGGGCCAGATACAGCGGCCCGAAGTTGTCGCCAGCGACGTTGACCTGCTTGGCAGCTCCGCCGGCTTCCGCCTTCAGGACCGGCTCGTTGGTGGACGCCATGTCAGCGTGCGTCAGAAGGTGATCGGGCCGCTGTTGTCGCCGCCGATGTTGACCTGTTTGGCGTTGTCACGGGCCACCGCCATGACGGTCGCCAGGCGCGGACTCTGCCCTGCCTCGGTCAGCAACGCCTCTAGGCTGCGGTGAAACTCCGGATCGATCGAGGCTGCCGCCCCCACCTCGGCTGCCACGATCGCGCCCTCGTCGCCTTCGCCGATGCGGTCGAGGGCGGCCGTACCCCGTGGGGAGAGGCGCGAGCGCACCGCCGAGCCCAACTGTTGTACCGCCTGCCACGCGCGGGAGCCGGCGTGGGCCGCGAACTCCTCGGCGGCTTTCGTGCCGAGCAACGCGGCTACCGCGATGCCAATGGAAACGGGTTCCATCACTCCTCCTGTTTGTGAGGTGCGACCACACGTGTCGGCAGGCTGGCACGCTACCGCACCACGAATAGGAGCGATATGCGCCACGAAGGTCGTCTTTCTGACATGCCAGCTGCTTGGTACTCGAGCCAGGGCGATCTTTAGCGGGATTGACGGCTTCAGGGGTCCGTCGGGGAGTGGGTCACGCGGTCGGCGTCCGCCGAGATGCTTCGGACGGGGGTAAGTTGACCAGCCAGCGACGTGGCCGGCCGCCGCAAACACGGCCACGTCGCCCCAACGACGTACTCATCTAGCCGAGATTCGTGCACTCGATCATGCCGATGACAGTGCAGTCTTTCGACGCAGCGGGATATATTGCCTACGCGATGTGATGAATGAGACGACTGTCCATGATCTGACGTCTTTGGCCACCATCCGACCTTGACGGGGGCGAGAGAGCCAATACCTTTGAGTGGCATGACCTGTCGTGAAGCGCTAGGAGGCCGCGATTGCTATTGACCACAATTGGTATGCCGGCTCGCGATCTTCAGAAGAAGCAAGCCGGCGCGTTCAAGGAACTCTACCTACGCCCGATGGTCCTATGTAGGAGGGAAACCGAGGAACCTCCGGCCGCGAGACCTGCGAGAACCGCTGCAGCGGCGTTGCCATAAGCGAAGAAGGCAAGTATGCCTACCACCACACCGCATACCAATGCACTTAGTAGGATCAGGGCGGTTCGAAGCGAGAGTAGCGCGTCGCGTTCATTCATACTCGTCTCCCGAGGGTGCAACCGGTTCCCTTGTGGACACCCTTAGCCTCGTACGAACGCAACAGAGTCCCGGATTTCTTTCCGGATCCTGCCACGGAACTGAACTTCACCTGACAGATGAAGCCGATCGGGAGGGCACGTCATGACGGAACGTGGCCGCCCGCTTGCGGTACCACAGATTGGTGGAGACGTGAGGAGCCGCCTGGCATGGCTTCTCCGGGTCCACCGACTTGCGCACGGGGATCGGGAGTTACGAAGAGCCGAGGCCTTCGTCCGTCGATTGGCGGCACCGCCGGGACTCCGCCGGGTAACAGCGGCCGGCCTAGCAAAACTGGAAAGCCCTCAGGGTCACCGGCAACTAACCGCTGCCTGGCTTGAGTGCTTCGAGCGCGCGCTCGATCTAGCACCGTTCCAGTTGCAAGACATATATACGATGCTGGCCCGCTCTCGTGGAGCCGCTGAGACAGATGCGTCACGCAGAGTTGCGACGCGGCATATCGACTCCGTCGGGCCAAGTGACGTTTCCTCGCCTCTGATGGCATCCCAATGGCAACTTCTTGCGGCCGGAGACCGGCGAGGTCGACTCAGTAAAACCCGCCGTAGCCAGGTCATCGAAGCGGGGGTCCAGGCACTAGCGTGCGCGTCATCAATCGATGAGTACGTCATGGCAGACGTCGTCGCACGGGTTGGCGACCCCTGCTTGGACCCGATGCTCGTACATGCCCTTGACCCATCCAACGCGCGAGCCAACCATGTCGCAGCAGCCATCGGATACTTCCGAGGGGCCATTGCGGCGCGAGCACTTGAACGCACTGTGACCTCGGGAGATCCGCTCGTCGTAATGCGCTCGCTTGACGCCTGCCTGCGCATAGCCCGAGGCGGCGTTCGGGTTTTGTTACCTGAGTACGTTCCCCGGTTAGTCCGGGAAACTCTCAACCTGATGGACCCGGGGACAAATCTCGGTTACGGAACTGACGAACGTGCCGCAACGTTGGCTGCTACCTGCTTCTCATCCCTCCCGGAGGTTCGAGATCAACTTCGTAGGCGCGGTTCCGGCGGCTATCACGATCGTATTCCACGCTTAATGCTTTCAGTAGGTCAGCAATCTCTCGTAGACCTGCTTTACGGAGCAACTCAAGCAGAGTCCGACTTTACCGATGACTCTTTGAAATGCTTGATCCGCGAGGCTCTTTACCATCCTGTGGGCGGGGCTCGCGCCGAAGCTCGATTTCTCCTGCGTGCTAGCCCTTATGCCAGCCCTTTGACGTTTGCGCTAATTAGGAGTTTCAGATCCGCCGCCGTACCACAACGGCAAGCGATGGCCCGAATGATGGGAATCCTGGGTCAAGCTTGGGTCGGACCCTACATTGAGAAAATCGTTCAGTCCGACGATCATATCTCAGTCAGATTATCGGCTGCGGGCTCACTTTGTGATGTTCCTTTCGAAACTGAGCCCTCGTGGATTGCTCCTTTCCTGAATAATGAGAATTCTTCCGTGCTCCGTCTGGGTCTGGTACACGCGGCCGGGACCCAGCGCTGGATGACGACCCTAAAGGGAGCAACCGCCGACCTTGATCAAGCGGTTAGGCGCGAAGCGATGTATTGGTTGAGTGCACCCGTTTCGGCAAGAGTTTGGCCCAAGCAGTCACCGAACCCTCTCCAGATAATGCCAACGCCCGGTGCTCATCAAAGATCGTTTTTGGACTCGGGACGTTGAACTTCCCAACGCGTCTAATGCCTTGCTTCGCGCTGTCCCCATCGGAGAAATCGAGTCTGCCTAGGGGCCGATTAGTCGTTACTCACTCAGCGGATACCCAGCGCTCGTAGCTCATAGAGATCCCAGCCCTTCTTAGCAAGCAGGATCGCTGCAAGCGTCATCATGAAGATGCCGTTGACGCCAGCCGAAACGCGCATGTGCGTCATGCCCGCTGGCGCTCCCGGCATCTCGACCGCCTCGCCTACCGACACCGTGGCCCAGAGATCCCCGTGAGCAATACCGCTGCCCATGTGCCAGAGCAGCCGAGTGATTCTCCCTCCGAGGTCCGTCTTTTCACCCGCAGCCTGAACGATGCCACGGAAGCTGGCGGGTGCGGACGCGCGATCAACATTGATGGCAGCTTTTGCGGCGAGCGACCTGATCTCAGAAACGCGCTCCCGCTTACTCCGAGGACCGTGATGCCCGACAAGCTCCTTTACCTCCTCGCCGCCCTTAATATCTGCCGCAGCGTGCCGCAGTCGACGCGTGATTCGCTCGGATCGTGAAGCTGGCGCGAGAAGCCAGACAGCCACGGCGGCATTCTCGATCGCCGCGCGCAACAAAGTGTACGACGCGTAGTTATGGATTACTTGAGCATCACGAAGCATCGAGCGTACCGCGTGAAGGTGATCTACGGCGTGACTCAAGGCGCTCCAGACAGCGTGGCTCGTCTCATAAGGATGCACCCGGTCATCGTCGCCACGAAGCGAACTGCCTGCGCCGAGCCTAGAGAAGCCAGGCTTATCGCCCGAGCATCGCTCAACCCACGGTTCGATTTGCTCGAGCAGGTGCAACAGTCTCTGGAACGTTTCTTGCTCATTCTGATCCACCCGTGGATCCTACGACGATGGCGCTCTTGGCAGGACTCTATTTTTGGATTGGCATCAATACTCGCGACGGCACGAAAAGCAGCCCAACACCATAAAGCGGAAGGTCGCCAGGCGCACTGATCTGCCGCGATCCGCTCGTAACACAGCGTTACATGATCTGGTGCGGCCCGTGCGCGACGCCGACTAGCGGGAAGGGCACGATGAACCTGTGGCCCATGAACATCGGGTTTTCCACAACCCGCCTTCGGCAACGCCGGCCGATGTACGCGCAGCCCTGGATCGCGGTGACCTGTCTGCAGCCCTCAACGCGATGGTCGGCACCGCGTTGTACGACTGCGGAGACTGGCAGGAGCTGCAGGAACTGCATCTTCAGTTACTCGAGCACGATGACCGCCAGGTCAGTTCCCTGGCCGCGACGTGTCTGGGCCATCTGGCAAGGGTCCACCGTCAGCTGGACGAAGCCCGGGTAGTGCAGGCGCTGCGCCGAAAGCGATCGGTCCCACACATTCGCGGTACGGCCGCCGACGCGTTGGAGGACATCGAAATCTTCCTTCACCCGGGGCGGACACGCTGGCGGCGACGCTTGTGGAGAGCACTCCGCCCATGGACATGGGTCTGAGTACACGACGGTGGGAGGCCATGCGCGGCCCCGGGTAGCCGGCCGAGGCCGGCGCCTCGTCGGCCGCAGCGCAGCGCTCGGCGTTGGCCAGGGTGTGCCGGAACATTCTGCCCGTGTACAGCTCCCGGACGGGCGCCGGGCGGTCCAGCTTGGCCGACCGCACGGGGAAGCGCGAGTCCATGTGAGGCACATGGGCGTACGGCGGAAGGCCCGCCCGTCAGGCCAGCACGCTCCGCACGCTGTAACTCGGATCCTGGGCGAGACGATCACGGACGGACCGTCGGACCTCGTCCGGCTCCGCACCCTCGAGCGACTCGGCCAAGGTCCGCCGGACCCGGACGTCGGGATCGGTCGCAAGCCGCATCCCTGCCTGAACGGGCGTCCCGTGCCTGGCCCAGAGAATCGCGGCGAACGACCTCAACGCCCACCCTTGGGTCAGCAGATAGCCGACGTCCTCGCGCATCGCGTCGCCCAGCTGTTGGAGCGCTCGCGTGACCCAGTAGCCGGATTCGCCGCCGTCGACGAGCAGCTCGTAGGCTTGGCCGCGCACCGCCGTCCGCTGCCCGTCGTCGCCGGCCAGGCACGCGGCGAGAAAGAGCGCCCGCTCGCGGCTGTCCATGTCGTTGTAGACGACCCGCATGCCGCCGAGGCGGTGAGCGAAACGTCGCTCCCACGGGTCGTGCAGCGACGACCCCGGTGCCGAGGCGCCGCGCATCGCCGCCGCGAAATGCTTGTCGCGATCCGCCGCGGAAAGCTGCGGGGCGAGATTGGCGGCCGCGATGAGGTAGTCCCCCCGATCGGCGGCGCCGACGTGCGTGTCGGCCGCTTTCCGCAGCAGTTCCGACACGGCCGGCTCGAGCCGGTCGCCCGGCAAGCCCCGCACGAGCAGCGAATCCCCAACGGCGCTGGTCCCTTCGGTAAAGACGCCCGGTGTGTGGACGAGCGGGGTCGTGAGCCTGGCCAAGGCCGCCTCGGCTTGCTCCGGCGGCACGCTGTCGGTGTCGTGGAACGCTAGCGTTTCCCGCGCCCAGTGGTTGCCCTTCGCCGCGAGGTCCACGAGGAGCGGCCGCGTGACGTCGAAGTACCGGTCCACGGCTTCCTGCGCGACGTGTTTACGCGCGGATTGTGACCGGGCGAGCAGGCTCACCAGGTGTGTGCAGGCACGTTCCGCGACTTCCGGCCGGGTGTGGGCGATACGGGCTACCGCGACGGCCTCGTTCATGTCATGGAACCGGTAATGCTTGTCGTCCAAGGGCGGCTGCCGCTCGAAGTGCGCGAGGACCTTGTCGGCGTGCTCGGGCGTGAGCCGGTGCGCGAGGCCGGCTAGCGCGCCGATCGCCCCGTTGTAGCGCGACACCGCGAGCATGCGGATGTCGGGCAGTTCGTTCGCCTCGGCACCGGCGATCTCGGTCAGTATGCGCTTGGAGATCACCTCGACCAGGTCGTCCGGCACCAGGTCGGCCTGCTGCTCGATCAGCCGGAACGCCGTGCCGACCGTCCAATAGTTCGGCGCCGACAGCTCCGGCGTGACGTCGATGAACCTGTCGGCGAACTGTTTGCCCAGCTCCTTGATCTCCTTGACGGCACCCGCCCGCGCGAGGTGTCGTGCCGCGAGGCCGGGTTCGTCCGCCTTCGCCAGCGCGGACGCTAAAACCCGCCTCGCTTCGCGTTCGCCCGCCCAATCACCAGCCGAGACGGCGTCCCGCAGGGCTCGCTGGGCAGAGATCGTCGCCGGGCGCAACCGATCGAACCGCAGCGCCTCCAACGCCGACTCGTAGGCCGTCTCGGCGATGGAGAGGATCCGCGGGGCAGACCCCAGCTCACGTAGGGCTTTCTGCAGCGGCAGCAACTCGTCCGAAGTGAAAGGATTCCAGTACTCGCGGAAAGCCCGGCGGCTCTGCGTCCATGTCGTCGCGTCGGCCCAGCGCCGCGCCAGGGAGGCGTCGCCGGTGGCGTCGTCCCAAAGAGCCTCGGCCTCCTTGAACTCCTGGTTCAGCGCCCTACGCCGTGCGTAACGAGCCGTCACCAATGCGAGTAGGTCGTACCCCAGTTTGAGCTTTCGTACGTCGGTGAGAATCGCCGTCCAGTCGCCGGTCGCCTCGGCGGCGAGCAGGCGCAGCCGCGTCCGGAGAACAGGGTCCCGGAAGTCGCCCTCGATCGCGGCCGCGAGTGTGTCGCTCAGCGACGAGAGCGCGGCCGGGTCGTCATTCGCGAGGACGACCTCCCCTACCAGGGCCGCGAGGCGTGCCCTGTCGACGTCCTCCCCGAGAGCCGCGACGTCGTCCACGGCACCGAACGGATTGAAGTAGATGTTCGACGCCGCGCCCGCCACCTGCGTAAACCAGGGTGCCGCGCCGGCGCCAACGAGTTCGCGCAGTCGCCGGTGAGCGACATCGGCGGTAGAGGTCAGCCCGAGATCGAGCGCCGCCCAGAACTCGTCGAGGCACTGGCGCGCTGCCTCGTCGGCGCGGCCGAGACGCGCGAGCAGTCGGCCTCGCTCCGCGTCGTACTGCGCGGCGTAGGCGCCGAACGGCGTCGCGCGCAGTTTTCTCTGGGCCTCCTCGATCAGGCCCAGCGCTCGTTCAGGTTCGTCGGGTAGCGCTCGCGCCTCCCGTAGCAGGTCGGCCGCGCCGGTCGTTTCCTCCGGCGTCCTCGCCAGAGCCTCACGGATGGCGACCGTCTCCACGGACGGCACCACCACGGACTCCAGCTCGAACGGGAGGCAGAACGCCCGAGCCGTCTCCTCACCGAAGAACTCAATGACGATGTCCGGGCGCGTGCGAAGCAGCAGCGAGAACTCCTGCCGGTCCCACAGATCCAGCTCGGTCGGACGGAGGTCCTTGCGGAGATCGGCCAGCACAGGCGGCACGGTCTTGCTCTTGACGTCGATGCTCACGCCGATGATCAGGCGGTTGATTGTGAAGGGTCGCTCGGTGTCCCGAAACTTCTTCACGGCGGCTTTGAGGTCGGCCGGGCCGAAGCGCTTGTACTTCTTGCTCTGCAGGCCGACACCGCCGCCGTCCGGCGCCAGCGCGACAACGTCCAAGCCCTCTTGTGCCTGACCGCGCTCGCCGTAGATCTGGGCGTAGCGCAGGCCCTCCACGTCGCGCAGGATGCGCCATTGGATGCGCTCGAAGTCCTCCCACAACAACTCGTTCAAGGGCAGAACCTCGAGCTTTCCAATGACCCTGGCCGGCGTGACCTGTGACGGGCCTCGGTAAAGGGAGGAGTCAAGTGGTATCGGGGTCCACAAGGCGGCGGCTCCTAGGTTGATGTGCTCGCTCCCTATTCTCGTTGGGGCACACGAGATGGCCGTGCTTTTCGGACCTGCTTGTCGCTGAGCGGTAGGTGGTGTCCAATCGCGGGGCACCACGCCGGAGCGATTGATCTTGGCGCCCACATTTGCCGCCGCAAAGCGCTCGCTACACAGCGTCACGGCGAGCTTCCGCGCGTCGCGCATTCGCGCTGAGAAGCGAGTGCCGCAGGCCTGGATGCCGTGTCGCCGGCGCCTGGTTCTTGCGTGGTCGAGATCTGGCGATAAGGTCCGGCGTCATGGCAGAGGTTCAACGCCTGAGGCGGGTCCGCCCGTACTACTGGGGTGCCATCTACATTAGCGACGTCGACTGCGAGACGGACTTTGATATTGACTTCCACAACGGCGAAGGGCCAGTGCTGGCCACCGCTTCCCATGTCGCTGTTCTGGTGGTTCACGCGGGCACGGTCGACGAGGCAGAGGCCGACGTCGCCCTCGATGTTCGGGTGACGTCTCAGCGGGTTGACGGGCTACCGTATGAGGTCGCCTTCGAGGTTCCTTCAGGGCGGCTCAATATCGGTGATGCCGACCACAGTGACGAGGTCGCGCTTCATCCGGGTCCTTGGTTGCTGCAGTTCGACGTGGACGACACAGCGGAGGCGCGACACGTCGGGCTGGTGATCTCACCGCTGTGACGCCAGGTACCGCCGGATCGGAGCGCACGGAAGCGATGATGGTGCCGTGGAAAAGCCCGTGCTCTATGTCGTCGCCTGTGGCGGTCGGCCAGCTGGTGACCTTCCGCAGGCAGTACCGAGGCTGCTGACGGCTGGGTGGGAGGTTTGCGTGATTGCCACCCCGTCGGCGCGGAAGTTCATCGACGCGGACGAGCTGGCGAGGATCACCGGTCATGTGGTCCGGTATGACTACAAGCAACCGGACGAGCCCAATGTCTTGCCGCTGGCCGATGCGATCGCGGTGGCGCCGGCGACGTTCAACACGATCAACAAGCTGGCTCGCGGCAGTAGCGACACCCTGGCGCTGGGCATCCTGAACGAGGCGATCGGTCTGAGTTTGCCGATCGTGGCGGTGCCCACGCCGAACATTGCCCTGGCCCGCCACCCGGCCTTCCGGGCTTCGATCCGAGATTTGCGCAGCTGGGGTGTCACGCTGCTGTTCGACCCGGACGTGTACCCGCTGCCAACCCCTAACATGGGTGCGCCAGCGGCTGCGCTGTTCCCGTGGGACGCCCTGTTGCGGGAGCTTGAGGTTGTGCGGCGAAGGCTGGTCGGCGGGTAGCGCAAGGATGTCGTTGATGTCCGTGGGTGGATGCTTGCTGGCCGGATCGTCGGACGAGACTCGTGCAGCGTCAACGTCCACGACAGGCCAGTGCCCGGCACGGCCTGACGGGAGAACTGGATGCTGCGGTCAACGAGGTGCCGTCGGGTAGCGCCCCCGAGAAAGGAACTACGGCAATGACCGAGCCGGTCGCGGGAGCGGGAACGATGCGGGTGACGGCGTCCAATGGCGTCACTTGGACGCGCCGCCCCGGGATGACCTCCACGGCAGAACAGCTGCTGCAAGCCTTGTCGGACCTGACCGGCATCTACAGCGATCCTGCACGTCAGTGGAACTGGTGGCAGGAGGGTCGCCGCGATCAGGAGTACGACTTGGTCCTCCAGGTCGTGTCCGAATGGGACAAGTACGGACCTCGTCGCGGTTCTGCTGACGAGAAGACCGCACCGAGGCACGCCGAACCCGACACCTTCGGCAAGGACCTGGACGAGGACACGCGCCGTGGCCCCGACCTGGTAGTCGAAGGGTACGACGAGAACCGCGAACGTCTGCGCCTGAGGCTGCTACGTACGCAGTCCGACGTCGCCTTCTTCGGCCACGTTCTCCAGACGCCTGCCAGCTCGGCCCAACGCGACGACGCCGAGCATCGCCTCAACGCGAGCCGAGCCGCAGCTGCGGGGCTACTCGATCAGCTCGGCGATCCAGAACAGGTCATCGACCGCCACGGCCGCCTACCCGCCGAGCGACGCGAAATGAACCTCCAATCACACATGCAGTACTGGCGACACCCGACACTGCGCAGCTGGACGACGACCCAACGGCGGCGGTTCAACGCGCTGCTGGCGATGCCGCTGCCCGATCCGGCCGCCATGTGCTCGGAGTGCCAGGCGCCCTCTGCGTGGCACGACTACGACATCTCCCTGCGCCTGTTCCAGCCTCCACCGGCCCCTGGCACCCAGGCTGGGCAACTCGCGCAGCTGATACCTGGCTGGTGGCAGCGGTGTCCGGCCTGCACGACCTACCGCGTCGGGCACCAGTGGGGCGGACAATACGCACTACCAGACTTCAGCTACGACCAGTGGCGCGCCATGCTCCCGCCCCTGCTCCGCACGATCTTCACACCGAGCCCACCCCGACCGAGGCCGGCACCGCGGCCCCAACCAAAGCCGTTGGCCGTCATTCCATCCGGGCCCATCACCGAGGTCAGGAAACGGCTGGAACAAGCGGAAACCAGATACCCGACCGCTCACGTCCGCCCTGGCAGCACCGACGGCTGGGAGGTATGGCCGGCGCCGCAGTGACGACGTCATGAGGGCCGTTCCGCGATTTGGGCCGCCTGCATGGGCCGCCTGCGGTGGGCGGCTGGATGTGCGGCCCGTCCACCCAGGGCCGGCATTGATCCCCGGGCCCGCGCGCATCGCCGCCGTGCTCCGGGAATCGCGAGCGCTGGAATCTGAGCTGAGATTGATGACCCAGCAACGGGATCAACGCCGTCGAGCCGGATCGTCCACATTGATCGGGCGACAGGCGTCGGGCAGCCGCACCTGGACTCCGTACGGTTTGCACAGCGGCTGTACCTCGACCAACTGGCCGCCTGCGGGAGCTACTTGAGCACGAAGACCGCCAGGTCGGCGCCTTGAATTCCCGTCGCCGACCCTAGAACGCCCTCGCCGTTGACATTGATCGACTCCCTCGATCACAAAGAGCGCTGGTGCTTGGGCCAGATCAGCCAACCCAACGGCCAACCGACCTCCTGAACCAGCAGCCGGTCCTCCGGTCAGCTCCGGAACCGGTATGGAGTCATCTGGTAGCTGCCGAAGTACGGGTATGGGATCACCCGATGGTGCGTACCACCGCTGCCGGCCTGCTCGTACCCTACGTAGGCGGTCATGGTCTGGTCCGTCCAGCGCTCGAAGACAACCACGTGACCCTCGCCGTCAGGCGCAGAGTTGATCAGTAGGTCTCCGGCCACCAGCGCGGCCTTCGGAATCGGTGTCGACCGCGCAGCCAGCCCGGCCGTGTTCAACCCGGGACCTGGAAGCCCTAACGCCATCGAGGCGTACCCGGAGCAGTCACGTCGATACCCCTGGAACCAGGTGGACGGATCGCCGCTGGACAGGTACGGCACCGGACGGCCGTCCCACGCCGTCAGCCACGTCGCGGCCCGCGCCAGCACCGACATGCCCGCCACGCATCCGCTGTCCGGACCCAGGCTCCCGGAGCTAGGCGGCATCTGCGGGCAAGTGCTCACGCATCGTTCAGGATCTCCTGGAGTCCATCCGTACGCGGAACCTACAGCGTCGGCGAGCAGGCTCGCGTCACTGGTCCACTTCGCGTACGCCGAGGGGTAGGCGCTGACCTGCACCGCCTGAGCGGCCTGGGTCAGTGGCATATCTTTCCAGCCGGGTATCGTGAGCAGCTTGTCGTAGAAGCGCTCCGCCTGGTAGGCGGGGTCGGCGAGCTGCGCTGGCGTACCCCAGCCTTGGCTGGGGCGCTGCTGGAACACGCCAATGGAGTCGTGGTCATTGCTCTCACCGAGGTAGGGCAGGTTCCGTAGTTGGCTTTCCTGCATGGCGGTGGCCAGGGCGACGACCCATCCCCAGGAGGGAACGCCTTTGGCAGCACCGACGTACACGATGGTGGCGGCGATGGAGACCTGTTCGGTATCCCAGCGGCCGATGCCGCGTTGGTCGGAAGTGTTGGGCATCGCGGGTGCGCAGTCGCCGGAGCCGCCCAGGACTGCGGAGATGAGTGCCATCGGCAGCCCGATGCAGCCGAGCAAGACGACGATGATGAGACCGATGGCGGCTTTCATAGTCATGGCGTGATGGCCTTTCTGGACAGCAAAAGAGGGCCGGGTGTGCGCTCGGGACGGCCGGCGCGCGACCCCACGGGAAGGGCTGGTTCAGGCCAGACCTGGCCGAGGTTCGGCTACGGCGTGTCGCAGGAGGCGCTCGATGGCGTCCACGCCCAGGTGCGGGTCGCTGTCGGGGTGACCAGTGCGGCGTGGGGTGGTGGGAGTTGGGTCAGGTGGATTTTCGTTGGGGGTGAAACGAAAAAGGCCGGTTGCTCGCCCTAGCGGGCGGCCCAGCCACGCCAAGGGTGGATGTCGGTTCGAAGCCCTATGCCGCGTCTTGGCGGCACGGCTCGAAGGGGTTCAGCGGGATCTTGGCGGTTTGGCGCACGTGGCGTTCGATGACGAGGCTGGCGTCGTAGAAGTCGTGGTGCTCGTGGAGGTGGTCGGCGTTGCTCCAGTCCCATTGATCGCCGGGGAGCCGGTTGACGAACCAGTGGTCGCCGCCGTGGTCGAGGAACAGGGCGCAGTTCCACTGCTCGGCGAGCAGCGCCATTGGCTGCGTGGCGCACGTGATCGCGCACACGCAGCCTTCGTCGTTGTAGGTGGTGCGCTGGTCGCAGTGATGCTCGGGGCGGCGGCAGTCACACAGGCACATCACGTCGGGGCGTAGGTCATGACGGCCGATCCCTTGGTGGGTATGGGAAATGCCGATGGCCGCCACGAGGACGGCCATCGGCAACGGTGGGGATTGCCCTTCGGACTCAGCAATCGCGGCGCGGTGTCGAGCGTCGACGTGGGAAGGTGCCGCCGCCGATGATGCGGTCGTGCTTGATCTGCTGGGTTTCGGCGACGCTGAGCACGTAGGCAGGCAGTTGAGCGACGCGTTCGCGCCAGGCGCGGTAGAGCCGGTGGACGCCGTCGATAAGCAGCGCGGCGGGCTCGCCGCTGGTCTCCAGCGTCGCGACGATCACCGGCTTGGTCAGGTCGATGCCAATGGCGTACTCGCGGTCCAAGCCATCGCGGGTGGGGCCGATGAGGCTGACCGTGCCAGGAGCGGGATCGTCAATCGTTGTGAGGCCGTAGGCGTTGGCCCAGACGGCGACGTCGAGGATGTGGGGCTCGCGTGCGCGGTCGGCGATTAGCCTTTCGGCCTCGTCGATCGAGAACGCCCACGGTCCGAAGTAGAACCACTGCGGCGGCCGGTGCTGGTTGCCGGTCATCGGCTCGCTCCGACCTTCAGCAGGTCGAACGCCCGAATCTTAGTCTCGGGCACCCTGCCGGACACGACCCGGTTGGCGCGGGCGATCGGGTTCTTGGCGGGCTGGACATGATCGAGGTACTCGGTGATGGCCTGGTAGCCGCCCCACCGGGTGCCCTTGATCGCCGTCTGCGTGTCCGCGTCGCGCAGCAGGTACTTCAACGTGCCAAGCCGCTCCTTGGCATTGTTCTTCGTCTTGTCGGTCGCGTCGTCGGCCACCGGCCACAGCTGGGCGACGATCTTCTCGAACTCGCCCATGGTCAACGCCTCGTTGATCATCCGGTTGGCGGCGGCTTCGAAGGTGTCCATGTATTTCCACATCAGGCCGAGGGCTTCGCGGGCCTGGCTGATCTGGGAGGCGACGTTGCTGGTGTGCCGGAACACGTAGTGGGCGAACGCGGCGCGTTGGGTGTTGGCGCACACCACGCGGATTGGGCTGGCGTCGATCCGCAGAGCGGAGGTGCCGTCGTGTGAGGTGGTGGCGATCAGGTACAGGTCCAGGCGGTCGACGCCGGCGATTTCCATCGCGGTGGGCAGCTTCATCGTCAGGAACACGCTCTTGCCGCGGCGCAGCGATCCGGCGGTCTCGTAGTGTGCGCCGCCGATCTGGTCGACGAGCAGGTCGAGGACTTCAGCGGCCTGCTCGTTCTGCACGACGCCGTAGTCGTTTCCCACGATGCCCAGATAGTCGGTGACGGCGGTGACCGGGTTTCGGCGGACGGTCATCATCTGGTCGTCACACGGGATTTGCACTTCGGTGCCGTCGGCGAGGGTGTCGATGCCGACGAGTCGGATCTTGCGGACGCCCCAGCCGCCGAGCTTGGCCTTGGTCATCATCTGTTCGGCGGACTGGCTGCGGTCGGTGACGGTGCCGAGCAGGTGCCAGGCGGATTGGCGGGCGCTGACGAAGCTGGTGGTGCCGTCGGCGAAGGTCTCCAGTTCGTGTGCCACGATCTCTCCTTTATTGCATCGGATGAATGATTCGGGGTGTTCGGTGTTCGTCGCCGTTGCTGGCAAAGGGATTCCGAGCGTGTGATCTTCCACATGGGATGGTCGATGTCTTGGTGGCCGTGACCAGGTGGGGCGGGCCTCGTTTGCATCTGATGAACGATGCGTTCATCTGTCTCCCTTCGGTTCGGAGGTGTTTGCGGTGCGTGGGGTGCGTGCCGAGCGCCAGCCTGTGGTGGAGTCGTTGCCGGGTGCGGCGTCGGCCGTGCTGGCGTCGGGTGTTCGGTTCTTGCAGCCGGAGGAGGCGGTGCTGGACGCGATGCTGGCGGGGTGGGCGGCGCAGCAGCGCTCGCGGCTGTTGAGCGCGCACACGATCGAGCAGCGGACGCTGCAGGTGCGCCGGTTCGTGGGATTCACGAACGACTACCCGTGGCAGTGGACGCCAGCGGATGTGGAGGAGTGGAGCTCGGACCTGGTGGGCCGTGGGTTGGCGCACTCGACGGTGCGTAGCTACCAGAACGCGGTCTCGTTGTTCCTGGGGTATGTGACCGCGCAGTGCTACGGCTGGGACGAGGTGTGTCAGCGGCAGTTCGGCACGCATCCGGTGCAGGTCTTCCACGAGTGGAACACCGCCGTGCATCGCAGCGAGACCGAGGCGCGGCCGGGGAACCGGCCGTTGAGCCGGGACGAGCTGCAGGGGTTCTTCGACCACTGCGACGCCGAGGTGGAACGCACGGCGAAGTCGGGGCGCAAGGGGTGGCTGGCCGCGTACCGCGACGCCACCCTGTTCAAGGTGGTCTACGGGTGGGGCTTGCGCCGTCGTGAGGCGTCCAAGTTGGACACGGTGGACTGGTCAGCGAACGCGGCAGCGCCGGAGTTCGGTCGGCACGGGGCGTTGTCGGTACGGTTTGGCAAGGCGATGCGGGGCAGCCCGCCGCGACGGCGCACGGTGCTGACCACGATGGGCTGGGCGGCCGAGGCGGTCGCCGAGTGGATGGCCGACATCCGGCCGCTCTACCGCGTGGCGGGCAGCGCATTGTGGCCGACGGAGCGGGGCGGGCGGATCTCGGTGGAGCACATCAACGCGCGGTTCGCCGCCTACCGTGACGCGCTGAACTTGGATCCGATCCTGAGCCCGCACTGCCTGCGCCACTCCTATGTGACGCACATGTTGGAAGACGGCTTTGACCACCTGTTCGTGCAGCAGCAGGCCGGTCACTCGTGGGGGTCGACCACGGCGATCTACACCAGCGTCGGCTCGGACTTCAAGAACACCGCGCTGCGCCGCGCGCTGGATCGGGCCTTCGAGCCAGGACTGGCCGGCCGGGACGAGATGAAAGGGGGCGCGGCGGATGGCTCGTGTTCGTAAGTTGGGGTACCGGTGGAACCTGCGCACGCTGATGGCGACGCAGGGCATGTTCTCCACCACCGACCTGGCGCCGCTGCTGGCTGAGCGTGGCGTGGCGCTGTCTGCGGCGCAGGTGTATCGGCTGGTGGCGCAGACTCCGGAGCGGCTGAGCTTGCGCACCCTGGTCGCGTTGTGCGACATCCTCGATTGCACACCGGCCGATTTGGTCGAACCGGTCGTCGAGGCCGCCAGGGCGCGGGCGACCGGGACCGGCGGCGGCGAGGTCCCAGATGCCGTGCGGGAGCGTCGCCCGCGGCGGGCGGAGATCCGCCGGGTCCAGTGAGCGGCGAGGCGTGCGCCTGGTGCGGCCGGAGGGTACGCCTGCGCGGCGTCACCCCGCAGGGCCGGATCTGTTCAAACTGTTGCGCCAGGCGGCGCAGCGGCGTATGTGAGTGCTGCGGACAGGTGGCCCGTTTCGACGGCCGAGATCCGGACGGGCGGCGCTGGTGCCAGCGGTGTGCGCGGCGCCAGCAGGCGGCCACCACGGTGCAGCAGCATCGTGACCAGATTGTCGCCGCTGTCGCCGCCGTCGAGCCTCACCTGGACGTTGCGGCGATCGAACACGCTGTGGCGAGGGCGGCCACAGTGCCACGCGCGCTGAGGCGGCTCGCCGAGCATCTGGCCGAACACCCCGAATCGCTGACCGACGGGCCAACCAGTACCGTTCCTGTCCTGCACCGGCTGGCCGAGCACCTTGCCGACGATGGTGCCCAGCGCATCAGCCCTCGCCACCCCACTTGTGTCTCATGTGGACACTTACGGGCTCCGCACATGCGGGCGGGTGGTGGCTGGCTGTGCGGTAGCTGCCACGGCCGCCTCCTGCGACCGTGCGACGGGTGCGGTCAGCTTCGCCGGGCCTATGCCCGCCACCCGGCAGGGAACCTTTGCCAAAGCTGCGTCAACCGGCATCGACAGCGCGACCGGGACACCGCCATCACCACGGCGATCGTGGCCACCGTCCGTGTCACCTTCGCCCCAAAGCTCTCCGACGAGGCGCTCACCGCGATCATCCGGGACGCAGCGCCGCGCCCGCTGGACCGGCGACTGCTCGCCGCACACATCGAAGCGATGCCAGCGGAGCTGCGGCAGCCGCCGCTGCCGCTGGCCAGGCTCATCCTCGCACTCGCCGGCGTCGAGGTCGCCGGTCCGCCCCGGCTGGTCTGCACGGGCTGCGGCGCCCACGCCGGGCCGGACGGCCACGCCTCCACGACCGGTGTGCATTGTGGACCATGCGCTCGCACCTGTCCCGGTTGCACACGACCCTACCGGCGTGCCGGTGAGCAGATATGCAGCCGATGCCGCCGCGACGTTCATCGTCAGCGTGGAGACTGCGCCGGCTGCCAGCGCACCGACCGCATCCTCGATGCCCGCGGCCGATGCCACCACTGCCGAGCCGACCGGCAGTGCGCCGACTGCCACAACCCTGCCGCGCCAGTACGGCATGTCGACGGCCTCGGCGTCTGCGACCGGTGCGCGCTGCGCCGCACCCTCGACCGGCTCCTACCCGAACAGACCGCCGAACCACTACGACGGCTCCGCCAGGCGATCCTGGCTGCCGACCCAGTCGCCACCCGAGCCTGGCTGATGCGGCCCCGCACCACGTCGATCCTTGCCGACCTGCACCACGGTCGGCTCGAGTTCAGCCAC
This sequence comes from Micromonospora sp. CPCC 206061, assembly GCF_036906915.1. Classification (NCBI taxonomy): domain Bacteria; kingdom Bacillati; phylum Actinomycetota; class Actinomycetes; order Micromonosporales; family Micromonosporaceae; genus Micromonospora; species Micromonospora sp. CPCC 206061. The sequence goes on along the minus strand of NZ_JBAKHX010000079.1, from coordinate 13,679 downwards.
GCCGCGCTGGACGCGCTACCCGTCGGACGGGACCTGGAGCATTTGCGCGCCCTGCTGGTCGCCGCCGGGGCACTGCCCACCGACCCGCACCGACTCCTCGACCGGCTCGCCGTGGAACTGACCGACACCATCGGCGGCTGTGGCGAGCCCGACCGGCGTGTTCTGCACACCTGGATACGGTGGCGGCTGCTGGCCCGGCTCCGCCGCACCGCCGATACTGGCGCCGACCTGACCGCGCCGATCTACCACGCCCGCGCCACCGTCGGACAGGTCACCGATTTCGTCACCCACCTGCACCGCGCGAGCCGCACTCTGGCGACCTGCCAGCAAGCCGACCTGGACGAGTTCTTCACCGCCACGCCGTCCACCAGCAGCCACATCCGCTCGTTTCTCACCTGGGCACAGCGCCGCCGGCATCTACCTGGCACGCTGCAGCTACCACCCAGCCGGCGGGGAGCTCTGGCCGCCCCCGCCGATGCCGAGCAGCGGTGGAGCATCGCCAGACAGTTGGTGCACGACGACAGCCTCGACATCGCTGACCGCGTCGCCGCCGCCCTCGTCGTCCTCTACGCCCAGCCAATCAGCCGGATCGTCATGCTCACCACCACCGACATACACACCACCGGCGGCACGGTCACCGTCGCGTTCGGCGCGGACCGGCTCGAACTGCCCGAGCCGTTCGCCTCCCTGATCACCAAGCTGCCACACCGCCGTCGCGTCGGTACCTCCGCGCACCTGCCCAACCAGTGGCTGTTCCCCAGCGCCCGCGCGGGCAAGCACGCCACTCCCAGAGCCATCTCCACCCGGCTACGCCGGATCGGCATCCAGGCCCGCGCCATGCGACAAGCCGCACTGATCCAACTCGCCGCCGAGATCCCACCAGCAATGCTCGCCGGAATCCTCGGCATCCACCCCACCACAGCAGTCAAATGGACCAGACTCGCCGGAGGCAACTGGACCAGCTACGCAGCCGCCCGCACATCCTCCAAATAGGACGCGCCGCTTAAGGGTTTCAACCTCCGCAATCGTTGGCGGATGTCCCGGAGATACCGCGTGGCGGTCACGGCGGTATTTGAGGTAGGAATGTTCAGTGAACCCAATGGACCACGTGAAGCAGCATGCCCAGGCCCTACACGTCGCCGACGAAGCGGCGTGGCTCGCCGTCGGGACCCCGTGCGGGATCAGCGCCTTTGAGGCGAAGGCGTACTACACCATCGGCCTCGTTCGCGAGATGGTTGCGACGGCCGGTCTCGCCCGGTCCAAGTCGCTTCATCTCGGCGCCATCTTCCAGATCCTTGACGCCATCGAGCTTCTCGGCCGTGCGGTCGGTGGGTTCCGCCACGCGAACGGCCAAGCGGGTCCTCGCCTACGGGCCGGCCTGAACTATGTGCTCGACCTCAACAGTCAAGAATCGGCACCGCTAACCGTTCTGACTGTCCCCGAGTACGCCGATCTTCGCAACTTCACAGGCCACGGCGCGGCCAGCGCCGGAGGACCACTCCGCTTCGACCCGTGGACAGGCCTCGCGCTGCTCCACCTAACCACTCGCGCACTCGACGCCATGTGGGCCGACCCGGCGAAAATGGCGGCATTCGCGAACTGCCAGATCGACCCCCTGTCCACGCCGACGTCGCCAGGCCAAACCGAGGCGATCTACGTCCGCCACATTCAGGCCCACCTGCAAGCGGACAAGATGCCCAGCGCAGAAATCCTCTTCGACGAGTGGCGCGCTGAGAACATGTCCATCGTCCTGACCACATCCTCGCCCGCCGTCACGGGCTACTGAACTCCTACCCGCGGCCCAATTCAGCCGCCCAGAACCGAATGCCCATCGCTATCCAGTTGTCAAACAACCAGCGCTTCAGCGCGCAGCAGTACGTCAAAGCAGCCCTATTCAGGGGATTGGAATATCGCCGCAGTACCGGTTGGGTTCTCCTTTGCTGAAAAGACGGCGCTGGGGCCGAGCGGTGTGCTCGGCCCCAGCGCGCGAGGGGGCTACTGCTGGTCGCTGTTGTCAGCGGGCTTGTTGGCGGTGACGGTGAACGGCTCCTGCCGGACCACACGGATCTGGTCGTTCATGGCCAGGGTGCGGCAGTTGTTGAGCACCGCCCCAGTGCTAATCGTGCGGCTGTACTGGGCGCCCAGCGCCTCGGCGATGGCGCCGGGGGTCAGATCGTGGCCGGGGCGGGCGTTGATAAACTCGGCCACCCAGCCGCGCAGCACGCCGCGGCCCAGCGGCTCGTTGCCGTCCGAGTTGACCGTGCCGGAGGCGCTGCTGCGGCCGGTGGTCGCGGCCACGCCGGGCGTCCGTGCCGGTGCACGCTTGGGCAGGTTGATGATGCGCTCGGTGCCGTCCGGGGCGATCACGTGAATAGTGCCGTCGGGCCGGGCGAGCGACTGCAGCGTCGCGGCGTTGCCGACCGCGTCCGAGGTTCCACGGATGGTCTGCTGGCACCACAGGCAGCGGGGCGGTTCCGGGTTCGGGTCGACCTCGCTGGCCTTGCCGGGGCCGGGCTGCCACCGCTCCGGCGTGCCGGCCTCGGCGTCGGCCAGGATGCGGCGGGCGGCGTCGGCCTGCTCCATCGCCTGTAGCAGGCGGGCCACGACACCGACGTTGAACCCGCACGCTTCGGCGATCTCGTCGATCGTCGCACCGTCCGGGTAGTCGCCGAGCACGCCGGCCACCGCCAGGACCTTGCGGTCGGCGGGCGGCTTCGGCCGGGCGGGAACCTGCTCGGTCGGCGTGTCCGAGTCGTCGGCCGGCGCGTCGGAGTCGCCGTGGTCGTCGGCCGGGTCCGCCGGGGCGTCCTGGGTGTCGGTGGCGTTCGTGAGCGGGGCGCTGGACGCGTCCGGCTGGCCGGTGCCACTGGTGTCGACCGGGTCGACCGGCTCGCGCTGTGCGGCATCGGTGCCGGTGCCTGGCTGGGTGTCGAGTGCCTCGTCCGGGCTGGTTGGCTCGGCGGCGGAAGCGGTGATGCTCCAGCGGGCGGGGTTGCCGTCGCCGGGGTCGGTCTCGACGATCAGGCCGGCGTCAGTCAACTCCCGGATGGCTTTGTCGGTGGTCGACTTGGCCTTGCCGGTCTTCTCGCGGATCTCGGCCACGGTGCCCTGCCCGATCTCGGCGAGGGCGTCGAGCACCTGCTGGGCGCCCGTTGACAGGTTGTCCATGCGTTGGACTCCCCTTCTGGAAGGTGTGTGGGATTTGCGGACGGCCGGGCACGGGTGTGCTCGACCGGTGGTGCGGCGGGCCGCGCGCAGCCGTCATCGCGGCATCCGCCGGTGGCGGTGCCGTGGTGGCGGTGCGGCGAAAGGTGCGGCCCGATGGCTCGTGCGGTAGCGCCTCGATGCGGGCTGCTACAGAAGCCGGTGGCAGAAGCAGTCGCAGTGCTGCGGGTGCTCGGCACCGGCCTGGTGGCGCAGCCAGTACTGGTACGGGCAGCGGGCGTCTTTCACACGGTTGGCCAAGGTTTCCAGCTTGCCAGGGCGGCGTGCATGGCGTCGCAGTCGAAGCCGACCGGTGGCTGGCGCTGGTCCCATTGGCAGCGGTACCCGGGCACGATCTCCATCCATATCTGCCAGCTGCCGGGCAGGATGATGTTGAACTCGATGTGGGGCGGGCCGAGCCAGTACACCTCGGTCGCCGCGAGTGCGCCGCGGAGCCTGCGGGGGATGCTGATGTGCCGGGCGCGTACCGCGTCGGTGATGGTGCCTTGCCCAACTTCGTGGAGCCAGATCGCGAAGGCGTCCTTCGCGATCCAGGCCGACAGTTGCCAGTCGCTGCCGCATAGGTGGCGGAAGTACGGGTTGCCGGGCCATTGGTTGCCTTGGTGCAGGTGGGTAACGGCCGAGCAGTCGTCCTGGTGTCCGAAGCGCTGGCCGCAGGTCGGACACGGTGGCCGGATCATCGTCTTCTACTCGGTGAGGGCTGCCAGTTCGGCTTCGGTGAGCTGTTCGGGACGGCGGCTTCGCCAATTCGCGGAATGGCGTAAGGCCCACCAGCGCATCAGCGTGCGGCAGGCGGTGCCGAGCTCGTCCTGTGGCGGCAGGGTGTAGCTGAGGCCGCCACCGTGGTGCCGGTGCTCCGGGTCCCGGTAGGCGGTGGGCTGCCAGCCGGTGTCGTGCTCGGCGACCTGGCCGATGATCGTTGCGGCGTAAGGAATGCCGAACGCGGCGGCGGCCTCAGCGTCCGGGGAAACCAGCCAAACGCCGTCGTCGAGGCGGCGCAGCGTCGCGACGCCGAAGGTCGTGTCGCCGGGGCGCAGCAGCAGGTGCAGCTCGTCGGTGCCGCGGTCGGGCTGGCGGTGTGCGCGCCACGCCTCGTAGGCGTCCAGGAGCAGCTGTTCCAGCAATACCCGCCGTCCGATTTGGTCGAGGACGTCAGTGGCGGACCGGTCCAGGGCGCTGGGTGGGACGGCGGTGTGCCGCGCCGTCGCCTCCCGCACGGTGCTGGCCTGCTGGCCGAGCGCACCAAGGAGCCGGTCCAGTAGCTCGGCGTTGTCGTTGAACCGGACGGTGATCGTGTGCAGGAGCTGGGCGAGAATGCCGCTCGGTCCCGGGGTGGCGGTGTCGTGTCGCCACGGGTGCTCGGGCCACACGTCACCGGTCCAGGCTGCGATGCGCCGCAGCGCGGGATCGGTGAGGAACACGAAGGTATCTCCTTCCTGATAAGGGTTTCGGGTATGCCGAAGGCCGGTCGCAGCGGGCTGCTGAGACCGGTCCTTCAGGCGGCGTATGGGTTTGTTAGGCGATGGCGACCGCGCACAGCCGGGCGTCGGAGCGCAGGCCGCGCAGGTACACGCACGCACCGTTCAGGAACCGGAACCTATCGGCGAGGGAATCGCTGGCGGGCTCCACCAGGCGACCGTCGGTGGTGATCAGCGCGTCGCCGATGAGGGCGATGCGCCAGTGCAGTCCCACGTAGGTGGCCTCTCCTGCTTGGTAGGCGGCGAGCTCGTAGGGGTCGAAGGTGTGCGCGCCGGCGTAGGCGAGCATCGCCAGGACGCGGGGCTGCTGCTCGAAGCGACGGCGGGCCTCGTTGAGGCTGACCTTGGCCGGGTCGGCGTGGTGCTGGGCGAGGAAGTCCTCCCAGGTGCGGGCGTGCCGTGTGGTGGCGCCAATGTGGATGTTGTACGCGCGCCAGCGGGCGGTGGCCTCGTTGGCGGCGCGTTCCGCGGTGGCGGCCAGGTCGAGGCGACCCTTGCGGCCTCCGGCCGCGAGGGTATAGGCGCCGAACCGACGCACCGCGTCGAGCAGGAAGTACCCGAACCAGCGGGTGAGCCAGCCGATCAGGCGGCGGTGCCGGACGTGATAGCGGCGGGCGGGGGTGCCGTTGGCGTTGAGTCGGTCGTTGACCACTTCGGAGGCGGAGAACCAGTCGGCGTCGGCGCCGGGGGCGAAGCAGACGGTGACGACTCGGTCGGTCATCGGGGTGTTGGTGGGCATGGCAGGGTGCTCCCTTCGCGAAGGAGTGGGTGTTGGTGGGTAGTGCCACCGGATCGCGGCCGTCCAAGGCCGGAACAGTGCTGGCGGGTGGTGCGCGGGCGGTGGATCACGAAGCCGACCAGTGGTGGGCTGTGGGTGATCCCGCTGGCGCGGGCACGTCCAGGAGGACGGGGCGGCGGTGCGAACAAGGAGAAGACTGCCAAGCACCGTAGCTTCGTGACCTGACAGCGTGACCGCTGTCAGGATTACCGATCACGCCGTTGAGCTGCGGTGTCAGGTTGACAGCGCCGGCGGACAGGTTCTGTCAGCCCGCGGCGACTCCAACCAGAAGGTGGCACTGCGGCGTTCGCCCCGCCTCTGGATCTCCGACGCGGTACCAGCGTTAGGTGGCACCAGCTCCCAGGGATTCTTGGCACTGAAGGCGTCCGCGTGTCGGCCGGGCGTCATGTAGGAGGACGGCAAGTCCCGCATGAGTCCGGGGTCTGGCGTGCCTTATCGGTTGACTGCGACGTAATCCGCATTCCCGCGTGATCGGCGAGTCACCCGGCGTACCCGTACGGACGCTGTGCGAGATGGCGCAAGCCCACTACGGTACGGAACAATCCGGCCATGTGCCCCGGCCCGGCGAGCGCGATGGAGTGACCGTGACAGACGAGGTACGGCTGCGGGTGACCGGCGACACCGCCGTTCTGGAGGACCTGCAGGACTGGCTGCGCCGGGAGCCGGAGTTACGCGGCCGCGTACGCCACCCGCCCGCGCCGGTGTCCGCAGGCGAGATGGGCGGCCTCTCCGACACGCTGGTGGTCGCGCTCGGGTCCGGCGGGGCGATCAGCGTCCTGCTCGGCAGCGTGCAGGTCTGGCTGCAGCAACGCCGCCGCGATGTGTCGGTGGAAGTCTCCGACGGCGACGGCCGCCGCGTCGCCATCACCGCCCAGCGGCCGGCGGACGCCGTCGCGCTGCTGCGCGAACTGCGCGGCGGGACAGAGGCGCCGTAGCCGTGCGCCTGCCCGATCCCGACCGTTCCCGCGTGCTGCTACTCGGCGCGGCGCACTACACCGCCGGTCTGCCAGAGCTACCCGCGGTCGGCAACAACCTGCGCGCCCTGCGGCGGGAACTAACCGACCCGGAGGGCGGCGGCCTGCCCGACGACCGGTGCCGGATGGCGCTGGACCCCGTCAACGCCGGCGAGGTCGGCCGGCTGCTGCACGCCGCGGCCATTGAGGCGACCGACCTACTGTTGGTTTACTACGCCGGTCACGGGCTGGTCGGCGGGCGCCGGCACGAGCTGTACCTGAGCCTCGGTAGCACCGACCCAGCCCATCCCGAGTTCACGGCGGTGCCGTACCGCGCGGTCCGCGACGTGTTTCTGGACAGCCCGGCCACCAACCAGGTGATCATCCTGGACTGCTGCTTCTCGGGGCGTGCGCTCGACGGCGCGATGGCCGGCGACGGGGGCCTGATCGGCCAGATCGACGTCGCCGGGTCGTATGTGCTGACCTCCGCGCCCGCCAACAGCACCGCGCAGGCGCCGGTGGGCGCCCAGTACACCGCGTTCACCGGCGAATTGGTGCGGCTCCTACGCGAGGGGATCGCCAACGGCCCGCCGCTGCTGTCGCTCGGCGAGATCTACCGCCACGTGCGGGCCGCCCTCCACGCCCGGGGGTACGCCGCGCCGCAACAGCGCAGCACCGAGGTAGCCGACCGGTTGGCTATCGCCCGCAACCGGTACGGCCGTCCCGCGCCACCCCCGTCCGCCCCGCCAAAGTTCGACCTCTTCGGCAGTGGCACGACGCCGGACGGGTCCGGTGGCGGCACGAGCTTCTCAGACCTGTTCAGCAACATCTTCAGCGGCGGCCAGCCCGCCGCACGCGGACGCGACATGGAGTGCACCGCGAACCTGTTATTCCGCGACGCTACCCGCGGCGTTACGCTGCCGCTGACGGTGCGGACTCCCACGACCTGCTCGGCCTGCGAGGGCTCCGGCGTCAAGCCCGGCACCCCGCCGTGCGCCGACTGTCGCGGCACTGGCCTGATCAAGACCTCGACCCTGGACGAGCCCTGCCGGACGTGCGGCGGCGCCGGCATCGACGGTGAGGCATGCAGCGACTGCGCCGGCACCGGACAGGAAACGTTACAGCGCACCATCAATGTACGGTTTCCCGCCGGAATTGCTGACGGGCAGCGCATCCGGCTGGCCGGCAGGGGCGAACCAAGCTGGAGCGGCCATCCGCCCGGCGACCTCTACGTCCTAGTCCAGGTCAACGCCGACCCCGTGTTCCAGCGCAGCGGCGACGACCTCATGACGACGTTGCCGATCACGGCAGCGCAGGCCCGCAACGGCGCCGACATCAGCGCGCCGACGCTGGAGGGCAGCGTCACGCTCCGCGTCCCGCCGGGCACGCCCGACGGGCGGATGTTCCGCGTGCGCGGCAAGGGAGTCACCGTCCAGGGCCGCACCGGCGACCTGCTGGTGCGCCTGGCGGTCCGCTAGGACGCCCGCGTGGTGCGACGAATATCGAGCCCGGTCCGCGCGGGCGACTGCCCACTTGTGCTGCCAACTCGACGTGGGAAGTGTCAACTATGGCTGGCCGTCCATCGCGGTCGGGCCGAGGACGAGCACTCCGTTGCGGTAGTTGGGGTTGTCCAGACTGTTGGTGCCGTGGAAGGTGGGCAGCTGCTCCAGGCGTACCCGGTGGTGGCCGTCGCTGGGCAGCCAGACCGCCTGCGCCGGGTTGGCGTCGTGGGTGGCGGTGGCGGTGGGCACGTCGGCGTACTCGGTGCGCAGCAGCCGGTGCAGGTGCTCCTCGCGGATGGGGCTGGCCAGCCAGAACAGCACCGGATAGCGAGGCCCGCCAGTGGGGGCGATCTTGCGGTAGCTGACGAGCTTGGAGACGACGCGGGTCAACGGCTCGCTGCCGGTATCGGCCTCCAGCCAGAATCCCACCGTCCGCTCCCCGACCCTCCACAGGCCATGCCCGTCCGGGTTGAACACGACTTTCGTCTGGAACCGCTTGGTGGCCGCCTCCGACCACCAGCGCACGAGGTTGGCGTGCGGGTGCCGGCGGGCGTGCTCGGCGAGCCGGACGAAGAACTCGTTGACGGTGAGCAGGTGTGTCAGGGTCGGGTTGGCCGACAGGCGAGCGATGCGCTGGCTACTCGCTCGCGCGGTGGGCTCCGGCTCGCCGTGGGCGGCGGCCTGGAATCGTTGCCCCTCGTGGCCGAGGACCCAGTGGTATGGATCGGTGCCACCTCCGGGCCGGGCGAACCGGAACCTATCCAGCAGGCCAAGGCCGTGCAGCTCACCGAGGCGATGGCGGCAGGTGCGCGGAGCGTGGAAGAACAGCCTCGCGATGTGGTCGGTCGTCAGCACCTCGTGGTCGTCGAGTAGTCGCATGATCTGCCGGTCGCGGCCGGTGATGTGTGGGTAGATGGCCAGCAGGCCATGAGCGGGTCGCGTACGCGTCATACGGCATCACCCCCTGGTGCGGAGAGAGGAGTCCCTATTAGGGAGTCTGCATGAGTTGATCTTTCTTCTGGGTCCGCAGCGGGCCAGCATATGGCCTGGTCAGGCACCTGACAGGGGACGTGTGACCGGCTCCGCTGGGGGCTCCGATCGTCATCGCCCCCAACGGAGCCCCCCGTGCAGCCACCCAGGGCAGCCCCGGCGGTCTGCGTAACCGAGGTCAGTCGGTGCCGTTCATGCGACGCCGCATCGCCTTCCGGGCCACCTGTTGCATCGGCGGTTCCTCACCCGGCGGTGTTTGCGCGGCGGCGACCTCCTGGCGGATCGCGGTGGCCTCACCGACGATCGGCGCCGGCGGGTTGGTGGTGAAGGTGAACGCGGGCAGTTCCCGGTTACCGGCCAGCAGCCGGGCAGCGGCGGTGTAGATGTCCAGGTGCGCCAGGTCGTGCTCGTCGAGCTCCGGCTTGGTGTGCCGGGACAGCTCCCGGGCGTCGCTGGGGTCCACGTTGAAGACGATCTTCGACCGGGCGTTGGCCGATAGTGCCGCTGCCGTCTCGTTGGGCAATTGGGCCAGATCCTGATGCGCTAGGACCAGCCCGAGGCGGTAGCCGCGGGCCTCGGCGAGCATGTCGTCGACGCTGCCGGGCAGGGTGAGGAAGTTGTGCGCCTCATCCACGTATAGGCAGACGTCTTTTCGCTGGTCTTCGGGGATCGCGGTGCGTGCGATGGCGGCCTGCCACACCCGAGCGACGATCAGCGAGCCCAGGATGCGCGAGGTTTCCTCACCGAGCTGACCTTTGGGTAGCCGGCACAGCAGCGCTCCCCCGTCGAGGATGTCGCTCATCCGGAACGAGCTGGTCGGGTTGCCGATGACCGACTTGACGAAATCGCGCAGCAGGAACTGCCGCAGCCTGGCCAGGACGGGGGCGATGACCTGGCCCCGGAAGTTCTCGTTGATCGAGTCGTACCAGGTCCAGAACCCCGCCAGGCCGTCCGGATCGTCCAGGTCCACTGTGTAGCGGCCCCGGAACGTTCGGTCCGACAGCAGCGGCGGCACCAGGCTCAGAGTCGAGCCCGCGTGGCGCATCAGCGTCAGACAGGCCACCCGTAGGGTGTCGTCCATACGCGGACCCCACTGCCGCTGGAAGATCTTCGCGAAGATGCCGACGAGGTTGTCCACAGCTAGGTGCGGATCGTGGGTGTCTTCAAGGGGGTTGAAGTGGCCGGGATTGGGCTGGTCGGGATCGATGAGCACGATCCGCTTCGCATGCGACGCCGGGAGGCGGTCAAGGACGTCGGTGATCAGGTCACCGCGCGGGTCGATCACCACCGTGCCGCGACCGGCTTTGATGTCGCCGACGATCATGTTGAGCAGCAGCGTGCTCTTGCCGACGCCGGTCTTTCCGATGATGTGCATGTGCTGGCGGGCGTCGACCACATTCAAGCCGACGCTGTGATTGCCGATCTGTGACCGGCCCAGCACCTTCACCCCGCGCCCGCCAGAGGGGACCTGCACGGGCGCCGGCATCGCCTTGGCCCGGGCCCGGTCCAGACCCGGCACCGCCAAGTCCTGCGGCAGCGCGGCCAAGACGGCGAGTTCCGGGACCGTGGCCAGGAACCCGCGCCGCAGCCTTCGCCCGGCCAGGCTCGCGACGGGGGCGGGCATCTTTATGCGCCGCAACCTGTTCGGGCCGGTGTAGGCCGCGCTCGCTGCGGCGAGCGTGTGTCCCAGCCCGGCCAGCCGGGCGTGGATCTGGTTGGCCCGTTCCGAATCCGGCGGCCGGGACTCGGGGTCCATGGCGACCGCGTACCGCACCGCGATTTCGTAGTGCGGGACCGTGACGGCCTTGTCCACGACCGTGCGCGCGTCTGCCGTGGCCACCGCGTCCCGGACCTCCGGTCGGGAGGTGGGGTGGGCGGTGGCGCGCTGTCGGGTCGGTCCGGGGATGAACACCTCGACCAGCCACAGGATCGACTCGATCGCGGCCCGTGCCAGGCCGGAAACAGCTCGGGCGGCCACATCGGGCCGCCCGGAGGGGTTCGCGAGGGTTGCCGCCGATCTTCGCGCCAGGCGGACCCGGCGTGCGGTGGCGGGCCGGGCCAGGACTTGGACGCAGGCGTGTTCGCGGTGGCGCACGTCGGCGCCGGCGGCGAACAGGGCACGAAGCGGGTCGGCGTCGTGTTCGGTACGCAGCGGCAGCGTGTCGGCCTGGTGCGGCCAGTGCGCCCCGCCCACCTGATCGGCGACGTCGAACGGGATCGGACGGCCTGCGTCGGTGGTGGCCACGGTGGCGGCCGGCCACGCCGCCCGCACGGCCGCTTCGACCGCGCCGGGCGGCACGGTGCCGGGGACCCAGACGCGGATGTTCAACTGGCGGCCGGTCCAGGTGTACTCCCATGCCACGTGCGGGATGCCGAACACCCGGCGCCGCCACACCGAGGGGGTGAGCACCCCGACGATGGTGGTCCAGAACGCGGCCGCCGACTCCACGGTGACCTCGGGCGGGGCAGCGATGGTGACCCAGCGGGCACCGGCGGCGAACCGCCTGTGCCGCCACGCGAGGACCTGGTCGCAACCGACCACCGCCGCGACCACCGCGATAGCGGCGACGAACGCCAACCACGGTCGCGCAGTCAGCCACGTCCACGCCTCGGAACCAATCGTTGGGGTCGGCATCAGTCGGCCTCCCCGATCCCGGTCACGGCTAATTTGTGCTCGCTTCCCGAGGCCAGGCTTCGGAAGGGCACCCGGTTACGGCCCGCAACCAATAGACCCTCACCTCTGGCTGCCGACAGGAGCATCCGGGACTCGCCGCCGGTGAGGCTGAACGCCTCCGCCACCGCGTCGATGGACTGGGTGGACTGGCGCATCAGCACCTGCGTGGCCGCATTCGAGACCACGGCTAGGCCGAGGTCGGTGGACAGCACGTCAGCGGCGTCCTGCGTGATGACGCACAACCCGGCCGACCGCTTCCGGGCGGCCTTGGCCATCCGGAACAAGAACCGCGCGCCTTCGCCGTCGCGCATCAGCAGCCACGCCTCGTCGACCACAACCAACCGTCGGCCCTCCGGGCGGGATCCTCCGCGCTGGTTGCGCTGCGGGTGTCGGTCGATGCTGGTCCAGATGGAGTCGAGCGCGAGGAGGGTGCCGACGGTGCGCAGCTCGTCGGGCAGGTGCCGCAGCGACCACACCACCAGGTGCCCTTGCGGGCGGGTGGAGGTCGGGCCGTCGAACAGCGAGCTGAAGTTGCCGCTGCTCCACGGCGCCAGCCGGGCGGCCAGCTGCGCGGCCGCCGGGTCGGCGTCGGTGTACAACGTGGCGGCCAGGTCGCGCAGCAGTGGAGTCGGTCGGTTCCAGGTGTTCGGATCGCTGGTGATCCCCGCCTTGGCGTAGGTGGAGGTGATTGCCCGGTCGAGCGCGGCGCGCTCGGTCGGTGGCGGGGCCGCGCCGAGCATGACCGCGATGAGGGTGTGTAGGTACAGGCCGCGTCGGGTCAGGGTGTCGGCCCGCTGGTCGTCGGGCAAGTCAAGGGGGTTGATGCGTACGCCGGGCTGCCCGAGCTGCACGACGGTGCCGCCGACGTGCTCGGCCAGGACCGCGTACTCGTCCTCCGGGTCGATCACGGACACGTCCACGCCCTGATACAGGCTCCGCAGGACTTCGAGCTTGACGAAGTACGACTTTCCGGCGCCGGACCGGGCCAGGACGACGGAGTTGTGGTTGTCCTGTGCCCACCGGTTCCAGATCAGCACCCCGGGCGAGGTGGTGTTCACCCCATACAGCACGCCCTCAGGCGGCACGACCAGACCGGGAGCGGGGGCGGCGAGGTCGGTCGAGGCGAGCGGGAACGCTGCGGCGAGTGCGTTGGTGTCCAGGATGCGGCGCATCTTCAGCGGGTCCACGCCGACCGGCATGGTAGCCACCCAGCCCTGCTGATGGCGGAACGTCGCCGGGGACAGATCGAGCAGCACCGACGCGGCGGCCGACTTCACCCCGGCGGTGACGGCGGCCAGCTCGTCGAGGTCGCGGCCGTGGACGGTGACGTAGATGCCGGTGTCGAACAGCTTCGCCGCGCCGCGGGCAACGCGTTCAGCGAGGTCGGCGGCGTCGGCCGCGGCGGCGTCGGTGCTCGGGTCGCCGAGCCGGCCCTGATCGGCGTCCAGCCGCCTAGTCGATTCCAGGCGGGCGCGCTGCCTGCGCAGCATCGGTGCGGCCATCTGTGCCGCCACCGGGGTGATGTGCATGGCGACGTCGACACGGCCGGGGTAGGACAGCAGCGGGTCCAGCCACGCCGGGCCGACCTCGGCCGGGTAGCCGGTCACCGCGAACGTCGCGCTGTATCCGTCGCCCACCTTGACGTGCCAGGGGGTGACAGACAACGCGGCCGGCGAGGGCATCTGCTCCCCGGCCGCGACGGTCGTCTTCTTGTTTGTCTTCAGTTTCATCATGTCCTCCGCAGGGTGATCGGGGTGCCGGGCACGGCCCGAGGGCCGTGCGCCGGCGGGATAAAGGGATCTACAGCAGCCGCGAGCGCGGCAGTTACCGCTGGGCCGTCCAGGACGATGGCCTCGACGCCGAGGCCCGACAGCGCACGAGTAGCTGTGTCGGCTGCCAGCTCGCCGGACACGACCGCGAGGACCTGTCGGCGCAGCGGATCGCGGGAGGCGTCCAACTCAAGCAGGAAGGTCGCGTAGTCGTCGGCCGCCTGCTCTAGGAGACCGCTGAATAATGGCGGCGTGCCGGTCCACCGGTTTTGATCGGGTTTGGTCGATA
>NZ_JBAKHX010000078.1:0-36559 GCF_036906915.1 Micromonospora sp. CPCC 206061 | reverse complement strand
CTCAAAGAACAAACACACACCAAACCACCGACCCCCCAAACCAGGAGGCCCGCCCTTGGGGCACTTGTTTTACTTTACCCGGCCGCTTCGTCCCCGTCAAACCGGTGTAACCCAGTTCGTGGGTAGAAAGACCAGATTGTCCCTTGCTCGCCCACAGCAACTTGCACTGCGCTTGATCGAGGGATTCTGCAGGCCGGCCGTTGCGACTCTCGCCGCACACTCGCCCGGTTCCCTGCCGGTCGTCTACCTTACCCGGTCGGCTCCGCGTCGCCAAATCGGCTTCCGCACCGCCCGTTCGCGCTGGTCTGGCCACTCTGCCCTTGTTGGGCGAAGTGTCCGTACCCCGTGCGCAGAGAGAAAGTTACGTGCCCGACCGATCCAGCGTCAAATCGGCGGAGGTTGTTCCACGTCACACCGGCAACAGCCGTCACACGAGCTCGACACCCGCGAACGTCCTCTTGCCCCGCCGCAGCACCAGGAACCGCCCGTGCAGCAGCGCATCCGCCGGCACCACGGCCTCGGCGTCGGTCACCCGTTCGTTGTTGACGTAAGCGCCGCCGTCGGCGATGGCACGCCGCGCCTCGTTCATGCTGCCCACCAGGCCCGTGTCGCGAAGCAGCGCCGCTATCGGGGGCAACTGACCCTGTACCCGCGTCAAACCCGCCTCGGACAGTGCCGCCCCCAGCGTGGCCGGCGTGAGCTCGGCCAACTCACCCCGCCCGAACAGCGCCTGACTCGCCGCGACCACCTGAGCCGTCTCCTCGGCGCCGTGTACGAGCGTGGTCAGCTCTTCCGCCAGCGCACGCTGCGCGGTCCGCGCGGCCGGGCGCTCGGCGACGTCCTTCTCCAGGAGCTGGATCTCTTCGTGCGGCTTGAAGCTGAAGTACCGCAGGTACCGCGAGACGTCCCGATCGTCCGTGTTGACCCAGAACTGGTAGAACGCGTAGGGGCTGGTCATGGTCGGGTCGAGCCAGATGGCGCCGCCCTCGCTCTTACCGAACTTCGTGCCGTCCGACTTCGTGACCAGGGGTGTAGTGAACGCGTGCACGGGCCCGGAGCCGCGGCGGCGGATGTAGTCGACGCCGGCGGTGATGTTGCCCCACTGGTCGGAGCCGCCGAACTGCAGCGTGCAGCCGTGCCGCCGATGCAGCTCGAAGTAGTCGTTGGCCTGAAGCAGCTGGTAGCTGAACTCGGTGAAGCTGATGCCCGTCTCCAGGCGCGCCCTGACCACCTCGCGGGCCAGCATCCGGTTGACCGGGAAGTGCTTGCCGACGTCGCGCAGGAACTCGACGATCGACATCGGCCCGGTCCAGTCCAGGTTGTTGACCAGGGTGGCGGCGTTGTCACCGGAGTAGGTGACGAACGGGGCGAGCTGGTCGCGGATGCGCGCCACCCAGCTCTCGATCACCTCGACCGGGTGCAGGCTGCGCTCGCTGGTCTCCCGAGGGTCGCCGATCTGGCCGGTGGCGCCACCGACCAGCAGCAACGGGCGATGCCCGGCGAGCTGGAGCCGCCGCGCGGTCAGCACCTGCACCAGGTGGCCGACGTGCAGGCTGGCCGCGGTGGGGTCGAAGCCGACATAGAAAGTCGCCGGCCCGGCGCCCAGGTGCTTGCGCAGCTCGTCGAGGTCGGTGGTGTCCTGGAGCAGGCCCCGCCACTGCAGGTCGTCGATCAGATCGGTCACGGTGAGGATTGTCCCTCATCGCCCGGGGTGGCTCGCAGCCGGTTTCCGGCAGCGCTCGATGGTTCGCGCGGTCGCGCGGCGCCGAAGGGCGACCACTCCCTCGCTCACCTAGGCCGCGCCAGCGCGGCCCGCAGATAGGTCGCGACCTGCGCGGTTGCCTTGCGCGCCGCTTCCAGCGTGCCGGTCATCGTGAAGAACCCGTGCGCCATGCCGTCGTAACGCGTCAATTCCACGGGTACGCCCGACGTGCGCAACCGGTCCGCGTACTGCTCGCCTTCGTCGCGCAGCGGGTCGTACTCGGCCGTCAGCACCAGCGCCGGTGGCAGCCCGCTCAGGTCGGCGGCGTTCAGCGGCGAGGCGAGCGGGTCCTCACCGTCGGCGGGATCGGCCAGGTAATGGCCCCAGTACCAGTCGGTGGAGGTGCGGTTGAACATGTACCGGTCGGTGTTCTCCCGCATGGACGGGGTGTCGGAGCGGTACCGGGTGTTGGGGTACACCAGAACCTGGGCGGACAGCGGCAGGCCACCCGCGCGGGCCATGAGCGTGACCGCGGCGGCGAGGTTGCCGCCCGCGCTGTCGCCCCCCACCGCCAGCCGGCTCGGGTCACCCCCGTACTCCCCCGCGTGGTCGGCCGCCCAGCGGGTCGCCGCGTAGCAGTCGTACGGCGCGGCGGGGAACGTGTGCTCGGGCGCGAGGCGGTAGGCCACCGAGACCACCACGACCTCCGCGCCGGTGCAGAGCCGCCGGCAGATGCCGTCGGAGGTGTCCAGGCTGCCGAGCACCCAGCCGCCGCCGAAGAAGTACACAAGTACCGGGAACGGGCCGTTGCCCTCGGGACGGTAGACGCGTGCGGCCAGCGGGCCGGCCGGGCCAGGGATCGTGAGCTCGGTCACGGCGCCGACCGGCTCGACATCGCCACTGTCCATTGTGATCGCCGCGAGGTCGGCGGCGCGCGCCTCGGCAAGGGTCATCTCGTACAGCGGGGGGGCACCCTCACGGGCGCGGGCCTCACGCATGGCATGCAGCTGCGGGTCGAGGGGCATCGGATCCTCCAGCGAGACTCGACGGCTTCTGCAGCCGCCGAAGTTACCGTATGGACACACACCGATTCCCTGGCATCATCGTCGCACCCGAGGTCTGCGCCTTGCAACTGACCGATCTACACGGCTCGCTCCGCGATCCGTTGCTGGACACCATGAAC
The DNA here is from genome assembly GCF_036906915.1 of Micromonospora sp. CPCC 206061. Taxonomy (NCBI): domain Bacteria; kingdom Bacillati; phylum Actinomycetota; class Actinomycetes; order Micromonosporales; family Micromonosporaceae; genus Micromonospora; species Micromonospora sp. CPCC 206061. The sequence goes on along the minus strand of NZ_JBAKHX010000078.1, from coordinate 33,674 downwards.
TTCCTCAATGAGGTGACCGCCCGCTTCCCCGCCGCCATCTCGTTCGCGCCCGGCCGGCCGTACGACGAGCCGTTCGACACCGAGGTCATCGCCGGGTACCTGGACGCGTTCGTCAAGCACCGCGGGTTTTCGCGGGACGAGGCCGGCGCGCTGACGTTCCAGTATGGACGGACGAAGGGGCACATCCACGATCTGGTGGCGTCGACCGTGGCCAACGACGAGGGCATCACGGTGGCGCCCGAGTCGGTGGTGGTGACGGTCGGCGCCCAGGAGGGAATGCTGCTGGCGGTCCGGGCGCTCATCCGCGACCCGGACGACGTGCTGCTGGTGGCCTCGCCCTGCTACGTGGGCATCACCGGCGTCGCGCGGCTGCTCGACGTGGCCGTGACGCCGGTGCCGGAAGGGCCGTCCGGCATCGACGCCGGCACGGTTCAAACCGCCGTCGCACGGGCACGGACGGCCGGGCGGCGGCCTCGCGCGCTCTACCTGGTGCCGGACTTCGCCAACCCGTCCGGCACGTCGATGTCGCGAGCCGCCCGCGAGGAGCTGCTCGCCGTCGCCGCCGAAGAGGACCTGTACCTGCTGGAGGACAATCCGTACGGGCTGTTCACCCGGGCCGGTGACCGGCCGCCCACGCTCAAGGCGCTCGACCGGCACCGGCGGGTCGTCTACCTCGGCTCGTTCGCCAAGACCTGCTTCCCGGGTGCCCGGGTCGGGTACGTGCTGGCAGACCAGCCGGTCGTCGGGCCGGACGGCACGACCGGCCCGCTCGCCGACCAGCTGTCCAAGATCAAAAGCATGACCACGGTAAACACGTCGCCGCTCGCGCAAGCCGTCGTCGGCGGCATGCTGGTGACGTACGGGTGCCGGCTGCGCACCGCGAACGCCGAGCGCGTCGAGCGGTACCGGGAGCGGCTCGACACGCTGCTCGGCGCGCTGGCGCGGCACTTCCCGCCAGGCAGCGGCGTCACCTGGAACGTGCCGGCCGGCGGGTACTTCCTCGTGCTGACCGTGCCGTTCGCGGCCGGCGAGGCGGCGCTGTCGCGCTGCGCCCGCGAGCACGGCGTCCTGTGGACGCCGATGAGCTACTTCTATGTAGACGGCGGTGGCGAGCGGCAGATCCGCCTGTCGTGCAGCTACCTCACACCCGACCAGATCGAAGAAGGCGTGGCCCGGCTGGCCGCCTTTATCGGCTGACCAGGCTGGCGTCGACGTCTCGCAGCCGGGGGCGGCCGGACAGGGCCATCGCGTCCTCCAGCTCAGCTGCGAGCACACCCAGCACGTCGCGTACCCCTTCCGCGCCGCCGCACGCCAGCCCCCACAGCACCGGCCGTCCCACCAGGACGGCGCTGGCGCCCAGCGCGAGAGCCTTGAGCACGTCGGTTCCGGTGCGCACGCCACCGTCGAGCAGCACCGGGCAGTCACCGCCAGCCGCCGCGACCACCTCGGGCAGCGCGTCGATGGCGGCCGGGGCGCCGTCGAGCTGCCGGCCGCCGTGGTTGGACACCACGATGCCGGCCACCCCGTGCTCGACGGCCAACCGCGCGTCGTCGGCGGTCAGCACGCCCTTGAGCAGGATCGGCAGCCCGGTCAGGCCGCGCAGCCACGCCAGATCGGCCCAGGTGAGCGTCGGGTCGAACTGCTCCCGGGCGTGCCGTTCCAGCGCGGAGGTGCCGGCGTGCGCGTCGTGGGTGGTGGCCATCATGCCGTCGTCGAGGTTGACCGCGGTGATGTCCGGCGGCACAGCGAACCCGTTGCGCCGGTCACGCAGCCGCCGCCCCACCCGCGGGGTGTCGACGGTCAGCACCAGCGCCCGGTAGCCCAGCGCCTCGCCCTGCCGCACCACCTCGGCCAGCAGGTCCCGCCGCCGCAGCCAGTACAGCTGGAGCCACAGTGGACCGCTCGCCACGGCGGCGACGTCTTTGAGCGAGCGGCTCGCCAGGATGCTCACCACCATCAGCTGCCCGGCCTCGCCTGCGCCGCGCGCGGTGGCGACCTCGCCGTCGGGGTGCGCCAGCCGATGAAACGCCGTCGGCGCGACCCCGATGGGCGCGCTCAGCTGGGCACCGAGCAGCGTGGTGTTCAGGTCGCAGGTCTCGACGTCGACCAGGAAACGCGGGCGCAGCGGGAGGCGCGCGAACGCGCTGCGGTTGGCGGCGAGAGTCTGCTCCTCACCGCTGCCGCCCCGGATGTAGTCCCACACGCCGGGCGGGAGTCGCCGGCCGGCGGCCGCCTCGAAGTCGGCCAAGCACAGCAGCGAGGCACCGTCCACCGGCTCATCGTGCCACGCGCCGAGGGCTGCCGCACCGGTGTCGAGCGCGCTTCGAGGCCGTCCCGACCAGGACTCGGTACGGTCGGGGCATCGACGGTCTCGACGTGTGGCTGATCCCGACCGACGTCCCGCCGGACGGGGTGGCGGAGCTGGCGGCGGTGCTCGACGAGCAGGAGCGCCGACGCGCCGACGCGCTCGCCGTCCGCCAGCGCCGGATGCGGTACATCGCCGCGCACGCCGCCGCTCGTGTCCTCATCGGACGGTACCTGGACGCGCGGCCCGGCTCGGTCCAGTTCACGCGCGGCCCGCACGGCAAGCCGGAGGTGGCCGGCCTGCGCGTCAACCTCTCGCACTCCGGCGACCTGGCCGCGCTCGCCGTCACCACACGCCGGGCCGTGGGCGTAGACGTGCAGCGGCTGCTGCCGCACCTCGACGCGCCGCGGATGGCGGCACGCTACTTCCCGGCCGCCGAGGCCCGGTACGTGGCGGCGGCCGACCCGGTCGCGCGGTTCGCGGAGCTGTGGGCGCGCAAGGAGGCGTGCGTGAAGGCCGCCGGCGGCCGCCTCGTGCCCGGCCTGGCCGTGACCGTCCATCCTGGACCTTGCGTCGCACGTCAGGACGGCCGCTCGTACCGCTGGCAGGATCTGGCGGCGCCCGCGGGGTTCCGAGCGGCCGTCGCGCTGGAGGGCTCAGAGGGATTCTCCATCAGCCCGCGCTGGTTCAAGATTGGCTCAAGATAGCCGTGCGCCACCTCGACATGACCCAGATATGTCCATAAGCATCCATGCATGCGCAGACCTCGTTGGGTGCTTCTTGCGGTGGCGGTGGTGGCCGGCATGGTGGCGACCCTGCTCACCCCCGCCGCCGCCCAGGCGGCCTACTACGGCAGCGAGACCGACTACGCCGTCGCGACCAGGGCACCGGAGGGCGCCGACGGCGTCGACTACTTCTGCGCCAGCCACACCTACGTCGTCGTCTGCGTCATGCCGTACGGCGACAAGATCTATGTCGCCGACCTGAAGAAGGACGACTACGCCGCGGTGGGCGAGTGGATGGTCGAGACCGATCCCTACCCCACCATCAGGTACGGCTCGTGCGTCAACAAGCTGGGCGGCGGCACCTGGGGCCTGTGCGACAAGAACTTTCCCGAGAACAAGACCGCGTACGTGCGTGCAGCGCGCTACAACAGCGGCAAGCTTGTCGACCGCGGACTATCCCGAGAACTCACAACCTGACAAAACGGGCTGACGTGACCTTCTGGCGGGCCGCTCGCGACGCGGTTCCGGCCCGTCAGGACTCGCGCAGGGTGCGGCCGGTCTTGGCCAGGAACACGTCGTCGAGGCTCGGCCGGTGCAGCTGGATCGAGCCCAGCTCTACCCGGGCGCCGTCGAGGGTTCGCAGCACCAGCGGGATCGCGGTCGCCCCGTCGTCCACGTACAGCCGTAGCCCGTCCTCGCCGGCCTCCAGCTTGCGCACGTAGGCCTCACCGTCGAGCAGCTCGGCGGCCCGCGGCGTGGCCCCGTTGAGCCCGACCACCAGGACGTCGCCGGTGATCTCCCGCTTGAGCTGCTCGGGCGGGCCCTCTGTGACGATCTCGCCATGGTCGATGATCGCGATCCGGTCGCACAGCGCGTCGGCCTCGTCGAGATAGTGCGTGGTCAGGAACACCGTCATGCCCTCGTCGCGCAGCCTCCGCACCTCGTCCCACAGGTGGGTGCGGCTCTGCGGGTCGAGCCCGGTCGTCGGCTCGTCCAGGAACACCACCTTCGGCTGGTGGATGACGCCCAGCGCGATGTCGACCCGGCGCCGCTGGCCACCGGAGTAGGTCTTGCACTGCCGGTCGGCGTACTCGGTCAGCTGGAACGCCTCCAGCGCGCGCTCGGCGCGGCGCTGTGCCTCGGCCTTGCCTATTCCGTACATGCGCGCGTGCAGCACCAGCTCCTCGCGCGCCGTGGACTCGCCCCACGTGCTGCCGCCCTGCGCCACGTATCCCACCCTGCGACGCACCTCGCCCGGATCGGCGCGCAGGTCTGCGCCGGCGATGGTGGCGTCTCCGCCGTCCGGGGTGATGAGCGTGGCCAGCATCTGCAGCGTCGTGGTCTTCCCCGCCCCGTTGGGCCCGAGGAAGCCGAAGATCTCGCCTTCGGCGACGTCGAGGTCGACGCCGCGCACGGCCTCCACGACCGTCGCCGCCCGGCGCCTGCCGGTGCGAAACGACTTACGCAGTCCCTTGGTGGCGATCATTTGCCATACGGTACAAGGGTTCGCGGTGGTCGCTCTCGCTGTCCGGTCGAGGATCCCTTGGAACGGATTCGAGGCGCCACAACGCGATCCGTTCCCGGGTTACCGTGTAGCCACTATGGACGGAGCGCTGATACGCGAGCTGGCCGGGCTGCTGCGCGCGGTCACAGGTGAAGACGAGGCGTGGGCCGCCGCCATCACCGCAGCCAGCCGGCTCGAAGACGACCTCGGGCTGGAAAGCGGCGAGCTGGCCGCGTGGGGTGACGCGGTGCGCGTCCGGTACGGCGTCGACGTGGTCGGATACGTGACCGGGCTCGACCTCGACCAGATCATCGCCCTGACGGTCGGCGACGTCGCGGCGCTGGTGCCTCGATGAACACAGGCAGCCGCTTCCTTTTCGTCGTGCCACCGCTGGCCGGGCACGTCAACCCGGCCGGTGCGGTGGCCCGGGTGCTGCTCGCACGCGGCCACGACGTGGCGTGGACCGGCCCCGAGTCGGCGCTGCGGCGCATGCTCGGCGACGGCGTCACCGTGTACCCGACCGGCATGCGCCCCTACGGTGGCCAGCGTGACCGGGGCGCGCGGGCGCTCAAGTCGCTGTGGGAAGGGTTCGTGGCGCCGTTCGCCCGGTTCACGCGGCCGGCGGTAGCGCGCGCCGTCGCGGCGTACCGGCCGGACGTCGTCGCCGTCGACCAGCACGCCATCGCAGGTGCCCTCGTCGCGACGGCCAATGGCCTGCCCTGGGCGAGCCTGGCTCCACAGTCGATGGAGCTGACCGAGCCGCTGCGCGCGCTCCCCCGGGTCGACGCGTGGATCCGCGCGACCCTGGCCGGTCTGTGGTGCGAGGCCGGGCTGCCCGCACACGAGTACGTCGACCCGCGCTTCTCCCCGCACCTGGTTCTCGGGTTCACCACGCCCGCGCTCACCGGGCCGGCGCCGTTCCCGCCGCACTACGCGCTGGTCGGCCCCGCCCTCGACCACGACCGGCCGGCCGGGCCGGACTTCCCGTGGGCGGCGCTCGACCCCCGCCACCGGCTGGTGCTGGTGACGATGGGCACCCTCGCCGAAGACGTGGCCCGCGAGTTCTACCCGCGGCTGATGGCGGCGCTCGCCCCGCTGGGCGGCCAGGTGCAGGCGGTTGTCACCGCCGCGCCGCACACCGTGCCCGACCCGCCGCCGAACGTGCTGGTGGTGCCGCGCGCACCGTTCCTGGAGCTGCTGCCGAGGGTCGGCGCGGTCGTCTGCCACGCCGGGCTGAACACGGTGTCCGAGGCGCTGACGTACGGGGTTCCGCTGGTGATGGCGCCCATCAAGCACGACCAGCCGGTGACCGCCGCCCAGGTGGTAGCGGCGGGTGCCGGCGTGCGGGTCCGTTTTGGCCGCTCCGGCCCGGCGGAGCTGCGCGCCGCGCTGACCGAGGTCCTCGACGCCCCTACCTACCGCGCCGCGGCCGCCCGCGTGGCCGAGTCCTTCGCGTCGGCCGGCGGCGCCGCGGCCGCCGCAACACGCCTGGAGCACCTGGCCCTCCGCGCGTAGCCGCCCTCCCCCGCGGCGCCCCTCTTTCCGTCGATCAAGGGCAAACGCACGCGGTTCGATCTCTTTTCCGCGTGCGTTTGCCCTTGATCGACGGGAATGGCCTTGATCGCGGACGCGCGGGGTCAGGACTTCAGGACCGTGCGGATCGCGGTCGTCAGCTGGGCGCGGCTGGGTTGGACGGCCAGGTCCAGAGCGGGAGCGCAGCCGATCACGACGGCGCCGTCGGGGCGCGTCACCCGCCTGGGCGGGGCGTCGAGGCGCATCTCCTCAGCCGCCGTGGCCAGGATCTCCCCGGCCAGCCCGCACGAGCGATTGCTGTCGTCGAAGACCACCAGCCGGCCGGTGCGCTCCAGCGACGCCGCCAGACCCGCCCAGTCGAACGGAAACAGCGACCGCGGGTCGAAAACCTCCACCGACACCTCGCCGGCCAGCTCGTCGGCCACCGCGAGCGCGTCGTGCACCAGGTGACCCACCGCCACGACAGTCACGTCGGTGCCGGACCGCCGCACCAGCCCGACGCCGAGCGGCACCGGCGCCAGGTCGGCGTAGTCGACGTCTTCGCGGACGCCGAGCGCGGGCATCGGCGCGAACACCATCACCGGATCGTCGTCGCGGATCGCGGTGGTCAGCAGCCCGTACGCGTCGGTGGGGGTGGCGGGTATGACCGTCTTGACTCCCAGGTGGGCGAAGACGCTGTACGGCTGGTCGGAGTGCTGCGCGCCCCAACCGGGACGCCATCCGGTGCCGGGCAGCAGATACGTCACCGGCACCCGGGTCTGCCCGCCGCTCATCAGGGCGAACTTGTTGGCCTGGTTGGCGATCTGCTCGATCACGAGCAGCAGCAGGAACGGGATCTGATACTCAACGACGGGCCGCTTGCCGGCCATCGCCGCACCGGTAGCGAAGTTGGTGAAGCCCTGCTCGGACAGCGGCGTCTGCACCACCCGCTGCGGCCCAAACCGGTCGAGCAGCCCGGTGGTGGTCTGGGTCAGCGCCAGGTGGATGTCTTCACCCATCACGAACACCGACTCATCGCGCGCCATCTCGTCACCGAGCGCGCGGTTGAGCGCCTTCGCGTACGACAGCTTAGGCATGCGACACCCCCGCGCGGACCCGCATCCCGCCCGCGTACAGGTGATCGAAGGCGTCCAGCGGGTCGGGTTGCGGGCTCTCCACCGCGTACCGGACAGCCTCGTCGAGCAACGCCTCGATCTGCGCGTCGAGGTGCTCCCGCACCTCGGGAGCCACGCGTGAGGCCTGCAGAACCAAGGGATCGCGCGCCTGCCACCGGGCCACCTCGGCCTCGTCGCGGTACCGCAGCCGCATCGCGCGCTCGAACGTGTGATGCCCCTCGTACCGGTACGTGCTGAACTCCAGAAGCGAAGGCCCACCGCCCGCACGGGCCCGGCCCACGGCGTCCGCCGCCGCCTCGAACACCACATCGACGTCCTGCCCATCCACCGTGTACGCGGGAATGCCGAACGCCTCGGCCCGGCCGGTTACCGTGCCGGCGATCGCCGTGTCAGCGGGCAGCGTCGTGGCGTAGTAGTTGTTCTCGCACACGAAAACCACCGGCACCCGCCACAGCGCGGCCAGGTTGAACGACTCCAGCAACGCGCCCTGGCTCACCGCGCCATCGCCGAAGAAGGAGACCACCACGCGGTCGCTGTCCTGACCGACGGCCCAGGCGACACCGGCGGCGATAGCGGCGCCGTGCCCGACGGTGCCGCTGGCGCCGTACACACCGGCGGTGAAGTCGGACGGGTGGAACGAGCCGGCCCGGCCCCGGTCGATGCCGGTGTCCTTGGCGGCCAGCTCGGCCAGGAACCGGCCCGGGTCGCTGCCCTTGGCGAGCAGGTGGCCGTGGCCGCGGTGGTTGCTGAGCACGATGTCGTCGGGGCGCAGCGCGGCACACACGCCGGCCGCGACCGCCTCCTGACCGATGCACGGGTGGATGCCGCTGGCGATGTCGCCGGAGCGCACCAGGTCGATGGCGCGCTCCTCGAACCGCCGGATCAGCCGCATCGTGCGATACAGCTCGGCAGCGTCGCCGTTCACGAGGTACGCCACAGGACGGGGCAGAACTCGGGGTCGGCGTAGTCGGGAGCACCATCGGCGTCCCGGCGTACGAAGTGGTCGTGGTTGTAGCGGACCAGTGTGCCGTCGCTCAGCTCGCGGCGGCGGTACCGGTTGTCGCCGTCCTGAAGGTGCAACGAGACCGCGCGGCGCGGCCGGCCGGAGCGGTTCTGGCCGCTGCCGTGGTAGGTGCGGCAGTGGTGGAAGCTCATGTGTCCCTTGGGGATGATCATCGGGATCTTGCGGACGCGCTGGCCGTTGTGGCGGGCGTTGTCACGCAGGAGCTGTTCGAGCTGGGCGGGATCGCGGTGCGCGAAGTGCCGCGTGGTGCTGTCGTCGGCGCCGACCTCCCGCCACAGGTGACTGCCGTCGACCATCGTGATGGTGCCCATCGACTCGTCGCAGTCGTGGAACGGGATGAACGCGGTCAGCATCCGGTCGGAGGTGCAGGTCTGCCAGTAGTGCCGGTCGAAGTGCCAGGGCACCAGGTTGGTCGGTTCGTCGGCGACCGGCGGCTTGTAAATAAGCGTGGACTGGAACAGCCGGATCTCGTCGGCCTCGGCGAGCCGGGCGGCGACGGCGCCGACGATGGGCTTGCGTAGCAGCGCGGCGATCGGGTCGCTCTCGTAGTGCACGTAGTCGTTGTGCCGCTGCACCGGGCCGGCCGACGGCTCCCAGTACGCGAGCGTCGGCGGGCGGTGCGGCAGTCGGCGACTGCGTGCCCCGGCGTAGAACGCTTCGCTAGCCTCGACGAGCGCGTCGACCTCGTCGTCGGTGAACAGCTTCTTGGACAGGTACCAGCCGTGCTCGGCGTACCAGCGCACGTCCGCGTCGGAGGGCAGCAGCGCCTCCTCCAGGCCAGTGGCGGTGACCATGATGAACTTCCTCCCGTCTCAGGCCCGCGCCTCGGCGGCGGCGCGCGAGCGCTCCTTCGCCTCGTACAGGGCTCGGATGTTGTTGCTGCCGAACGTGAGCGCCCCGTGCCGCTCGATGAGCTCGAAGAAGAACGTGCGCCGCTCGAACGGCGACTCGGTGAAGATCTGGAACATCTCGCCCCAGTGGTCGCGGTCGACGAGGATGCCGCCGGCCCGCAGCGCCTCGACCGGGCGCCCGATCGCGCCGAGCCGCGACTTTATGCCCTCGTAGTAGCTGTCCGGTGTGGACAGGAACCGCACGCCGCTAGCTTTGAGCGATGCCACCGACTCGGTGATGTCGGCGGTGCTGAGCGCGAGGTGCTGCACTCCCGCGCCGTCATTGGCGCGCAGGAAGTCGTCGAGCTGGCCGGAGCGGCGCACCGGATCGGGAGCGACGATGGTGAACGTGACCGCGCCGGAAGGGCTCTGCACCACCATCGATTCCATGGCCGAGCCGCCGATCTCGACGCGCTCGGAGAAGATCTGCTTGAACCCGAAGACCTCCTCGTAGTACCGGACGGTGGGTCCGAGGTCGCCGTCCGGTACGCACAGCGCGGCGTGGTCTATTTCCAGCAGTGGGCCAGCGGGCGGCTCACCGGTCTCGGCGATGCCGCCGGGCAGGAAGCCGTCACCACGCCGCTCGACGAAGCGGTGCGACAGCGCGCCCGGACCGCCGACGGTCGCGGTGACCACCACCGAGTCGTCGCGCCGCCAGGCCGCCGGTGGCGCCACCGGGTGGGCCCCGCGGGTCACCGCTTCGGCGTACGCGGCGGCGGCGTCGCTGGTGCGCAGGGCGATAGTCGCCAAGCCGTCGCCATGCCGCCGCACATAGCCGGTCGGCCCTGCCGTCAACAGCACCCGGATGCCGCCCTGCCCGAGCAACACCGACCGCTGCCCCTGAAGTTCGCCCTCTCCCAAGGGCCCGAACCCGTAGCCGGTACACAGCAGGCGCGCGGTCGCTTCGATGTCACCGACCTGGAACTCGACGTGGTCGACGGTGCTGATGTCCATCATGGACCTCCGGGGTGGGTCGCGAGTACGAGGCTTGCGTTGTGCCCGCCGAACGCGAACGAGGTGGACAGCGCCGTGCGGGCGGCCAACGGCCGCGCCGCCTTGCGCACGTGGTCCAGGTCGCACTCGGGGTCGGGGTCGTCGAGGTTGTGCGTCGGCGGGAGCAGCCCGTGCCGCAGCGCCAGCGCGGTCGCCGCCGCCTCCACCGCACCGGCAGCGGCGAGCAGGTGGCCGGTGGCGCCCTTGATCGAGCTGACCGCGGGCGTATGGCCGCCGAACACCGCTCGCAGAGCCCGCGCCTCGGCGGCGTCGCCGAGCTTGGTGCCGGTGGCGTGCGCGTTGACGTAGTCCACGTCGGCCGGCGCCACGCCAGCGTCGGCCAGCGCCCGCCGCATCGACTCGGCGGCACCGGCGCCGTCCGGCAACGGCGCCGTCGGGTGGTACGCGTCGGTCGCGACCCCCCACCCGATGACGTCGGCGTACCCGGGCCGCCCGCGCGCGGCGGCGTGCGCCCGGCGCTCCACCACGAGCACCCCGGCGCCCTCGCCGAGCACGAACCCGTTACGCCGCCGGTCGAAGGGGCGGCTCGCCTCGACCGGGTCGGCCCAGCCGGACGCCAGCGCCCGCGCGTTGGTGAACGTGGTCGCGATCGTCGGCAGCAGCGGCGCGTCCGCACCGCCGCACACCACCACGTCGGCCACGCCCTCGCGGACCAGCCGCAGCGCCTCCGCGACCGCATACCCGCCGGACGCGCACGCCGTGGAGATGGTGGAGGTGAACCCGCGCACGCCGTGCCGGATGGCGATCCGGGCGGTCGCCATGTTGGGCAGCATGCCGGCCAGCAGGTACGGCGTGACCGCGGTGCGGCCCTGCCGGTGCCGGGCGACCGCCTCACCCTCGAACATGGTCAGCCCGCCGAAGCTGTTGGCCAGCACGACGGCGGTCCGGGCCGGGTCGGCGTCCCGCCCGATGGCGATCCCGGCGTCGTCCAGCGCGGCATCGGCGGCGGCCATGGCCAGCACCACGAACCGGTCGACCCGGCGCGCCTCGGTCGGCGGCAGCACAGTGGACGGATCGATGTCCGGCGCGATGCCCGCCGCGTCGAGCAGGCCCGCCACCGGATGCCCGTCCGGCGGACGGCGTACCCCTGACCGGCCCTCCCATGCGGCGGTGAAGAAGCCCGTGGCATCGCCGAGCGGCGTCACCAGGCCGATGCCGGTGACGCTGGCGCCGTCGCGGGCCGTACGCTTCACGCCGGCGCGCCGTCCACGAGCCGCAGCCGCGACTCGACCTCGGTGGCGAACTCGCCGAGCGTCATGACGGTGAGGCGCTCCATGTCCTCCTCGCCGAACTTGACGCCGTACGCGTCTTCGACCCGCAGCGCCAGCTCGGCGACCGCGAGCGAGTCCAGGTCGACGCCGGCGGGCCCGAAGACGGTGCCGGAGTCGGCGTCGTCCACGTCGAAGTTCATCTGGCGCAGCGCCTCGATGGTGAAAGCCACCACATCGGACATCGGCGGCGCCTCCTTTCATCTGGTCGGTCCTTCGGACGGATCTCACCTGGGTCGGTCCTTCGGACGGATCTCACCTGGGTCGGTCCTTCGGACGGAGTCTCGTTAGGTGGTGCTGACAGGAGTTGCCGGACGCGGTGCCCTGGGCGTCGCGCGCAGGACCGGGACGGCGCGGATGAGCTTCCCGCTCGACGTGCGCGGCAGCCGGGTCACGACGGTCAGCCGGCGGGGCCGCTTGTAAGCGGCGAGCCTGCCGGCCAGCGCGTCCTTCAGCGCCGGCACGCCAGCGGGGTCTTCGAGCACGACGAACGCCTCGATCGCGCCGTCCCAGGCCACCACGGCCTCGACGACGCCGGGCAGCCCGGTCAGCGCCTGCTCCACCTCGGTCAGGTCGACCTTGAGCCCGCCGACCGACACCTGCGAGTCCAGCCGCCCGTGCACCGTCACCAGCCCGGTCGCGTCGACCGCGCCGGCGTCCTTCGTGTAGAGCCAGCCGTCCACCCAACGGCCCGGGTCGGTGAGCCCGACGTACGGGCTCGCGGCGGTGCCGACCAGAAGCTGTCCGGCCTCCTCGCGGACAGCCATGCCGGGGATCGGCCGCAGCGCCGGGCGGTGCTCGCCGAACAGGTCGGTGGCGATGACCCCGACCTCGGTCATCCCGTACATGTTGCCCAGCGGCACCCCGTACCGGTCGGTGAACGCCTGCCGCGCCGCCGGCCGGACCAGCTCGCCGCCGACCGTCATGCGCGCCAGCTGCGGCAGCCGGCGGGCTGAGCCGGCGGTCAGGAACGGCAGGTGGGTGGGCACGCCGAGCACGGTGGCGGGCTCTGGCCCGCCCGCCACCGCGCCCAGGATCGCGTCGGTGGTGAGGGCGCCCGGCAGCACGAGTTGCACGCCGGTGCGCAACCCGTACAGCAGGCCGCCGACCAGGCCGAGCACGTGCACCATCGACGCGAGCAGCACGATCCGCTCGCCCGGTTGCGGCGTGCCGTCGATCAGCCGGTAGGTCTCGACCTCGGTCACCAGGGCGGTGGCCGTGCGGCCGACCACCTTGGACGGTCCGGTCGAGCCGGAGCTGAGCTGCAGCAGGGCGTGGTCGGTGCGCGCCGGCTCGCCCGGGTAGGCCGCGATGCTCGCGCCGTCGCCGACGATGAACTGCGGCGCGATCCGGGCCAGCGCCTGGCTCACCTCGTGCGGGGTGAGCCGGTGGTCCAGCAGCGACACCTGGGCGCCGACCCGCCAGGCGGCGAGCAGGTTGACTACGTACTCCAGACCAGGTGGCATCCGCAGGCCGACTGCGCCGCCCGGGCGCAGGCCAACCTCACGCAGCTCGCCGGCGCGCTCGGCGACCATGGCGCGCAGCGCGCCGACCGTCACGGGCTCGCCGCGACGCAACCACACGTCGCCGTCCCGGCCGGCGAGCAGGTAATCGTCGACCCAATCCCCGTCAAACGGGTCGACGCTAATCTCAGACGGCTTGCCAATGCGCACGGGTCCACCCAGAAATTGTCGTGGTAATACGGCGACTGGGTGGAACGCTAACAGCGCATTTCCTCGCTAGCAATGGCCGGCCAACCATTCACGAGGCGTTCGTTAATCAATTACTAGGACAGATCAACTCCATTTCTAGCGGACGCCAAGCTGATCGAGCAGTTGCACCAGGCCGTCGGTGCGCGGCGCGACCTCCAGCACCGGATCGTCGGCGAGGATCGCCTGCTGCAGCAGGTGCAGCCGCTTGGACGGTTCGAGACCGAGCTCCTCGGTCATCGTGTGACGCAGTTGCTGGAATACCCGCAGCGCCTCCTGCCGCCGGCCACTGCGGTGCAGCGCCACCATGAACTGCGCGTGCAGATTTTCGTGCAGGCGGTGCTCGGCCATCATGCCGGCCAGGTCGGAGAGCACCTCCTGGTGCCGGCCGAGCCGCAATTGCGCCTCGATTCCCTGCTCGATCGTGGTGAGCCGGGACTCTTCCAGCCGCTTGATCTGCGGCTGGAGTAACGGCCCGGCGCGCACGTCGCTGAGCGCCGGCCCGCGCCACAGATACTGGGCCCGCAGCAGCAGCTCAGCGGCGGTCGCGTTCTGGCCGCCGGCGAGGGCCTGCCGGCCCTCGGCCGCCAGCTGCTGGTAGCGGTGCAGGTCGAAGTCGTCGGTGGCGCCGAGAAACGCGTAGCCGCCGGGCACGGTGACCAGGACGCTTTTGGCGACCACCGAGGTGGGGACGGAGAGCGCGGAGCCGAACAGCTTGCGCAGGTGCAGCACGTACGTCTGAAGGGTGGTGAGCGCGCTGGCGGGCGGCTCGTGACCCCACAGTTCCTGGATGAGCGCCGTGACCGGCACCGTCTGGTTGGCCTGCAGGAGCAGGAGGGCGAGTACGGAACGGGGCTTGGGGGCGGTGGGCGTCGCCGAGGCATCGCCACACATCAGGGTCAATGGCCCGAGAATCCGAATTTCCAGGCCTTCGCCCGAAGTATTAGACATTGACGGGGACCTCCGTGAAACCGGTGCGTTCACTTGGGGGCGCGCCGTGGATTACACGGTCAACGATCAAGAATCTACCGGAAAGGAGGCAGGTTTCTGCCAGAGAAGCGACTCATTCATCTCGACAGATGGGCGATCTTCTTTGGCTGATCGGGGAAGTAGTGCTTTACCCGGCGCATCCTTGAATAAGGGAGGTCTTCCGACTCTGTCGGGATTTAGGACAGGCGCCGCTACGCGCCGGTGGCGGCCAGGTGGCGCTGCCGCATGAGGAACTTGCGGACCTTCCCGGTCGGCCCCACCACGATCTCGCTGTCCGGCACGACCACGACCCGGCGCAGCGTGGCCGCGGCCGCCTCGCCCAACGCCTCCCGCACCGCCGGCGCCCGGTCGATATCCGGGTCGGCGCCGGCGGCCAGCATCAGCAGCACGTCTGTCACAACCCTGTCACCCTCGCGGCCGGCCACGACCGTGCAGTCGCGCACGTCCGGGCAGCCGACCAGGATGCGCTCTTCCGACAGCGCCGTGTACAGCCACCGGCCGCCGCCCAGGTCGACCGCGTCGACGGCCCGGTCCACGTGGTAGTACCAGCCCTCGGCGTCCCGGTACATGAGGTCGCCGGTCAGGTACCAGCCGCGGAACCGGGTCCGGTACGTGGTGACCGAGTCGTTCCAGTACCCGGGCGCCAGCGTTGGCGACTTCAGCGCGACGTGCCCGACCGCGCCGACCGGCACCTCCTCGCCTGTGGAAAGGTCGAGCAGCGCCACCTCCGCGAACGGATACGGCTTGCCCACGCACCGCCCGTACCGGTCGCTGCCCGGCCGGTGGGTGATGTGGAACGCCGAATGCCCCATCTCGGTCGAGCCGATGCCGTCGATGAACCGCGAACCGGGCACGTCCACCGGACCGTCCGGCGTGTACTGCGGGTGGCTGCCGGCCGCGACCAGCCGCCGGATGTGCGCCTCGTGCGCGGAGTCACCGGTGTTGAACCACACCCGCACCGAACCGAGGTCACGCTCGGTCAGGTCGTAGCGGGCCAGCTCCGCCCACGTGACCGCGAACCCGAACACCCCCGTCGGGCGCCACCGCTCGATCGCGTCCAGCACGATAGCGCCACTGTGGACGAACTCGCCGCCCTGCGCCGACATGTACAGCAGCTCGTACCGGTTGCACAGCGCCTGGTTGACGGTGATGATGCCGGCCGCGTGCGCGGCGGGCAGCACGGACAGCTCGCGCACCACCCCCGACGGGCGCGGTTCGGTCAGCCGGATGCGGCGCACGGCCGCGAAAAGGCTCGCGTGCGAGTGCACGACGGCAGCCGGTATCCGGGTGGTGCCCGACGAGTGCGTGATGGCGACCGGGTCGTCGGCGTGGTGCCGGTAGTGCGCCGGGGCCCGCTCCGGGTCACCGCCCCCAGTCTCGGCCGCGTCGATGTGCCCGAGGTCGCCGAGCTCCAGGACGTGCTCGCCGTTGTCCTTGTCAAGTAGCGCCCGGTGCGTCTGGTCCGTGATGATGCCGACCGCGCGCAGCCGCCGGACGAACGGCACCGCGATCTCGCCGGGCATGTTGCCGTTCATCAGGGCGGGGATCGCGCCGAGCCGCGTCAGCGCGAGGAAGTTCAGGAAGCAGTCGGCCGCCGAGGTGACGTAGACGGCCACCGGGTCGCGCGGCTGGACGCCGCGCTCGTGCAGCCAAGCCGCGCGGGCCGCGACACGCTCGTCGAGTACTCCCAATGTCAGCGGCGTCCACGGTGGACGGCCGTCGACGGCGGTGTCGAACGTGATACCCGGCCCGTCCGGTGCCGCACCGTGCTCACGCAGCTTCAGCAGGACGTTGCCGGCGCCCAGATCCGAGTCGGCGGCCAGCGCGGCACGAAGGTTCTTGGCGGTCACGGCTGCACTCCTGTCGTGGTTCTAGCGGACGGTGCGGGCGAACAGGCGGGCCGACCACAGCACGGTGGCGGCGGCGAGCGCGGCGACGACGAGCAGGCTCCGCCACACCGACGGGTCGCCGACGTCACCGGCGAACAGCGCGCGCATGCCGTTCGTGGCCCAGTAGAAGGGGTTCCAGTCCGAGATCCGCTGGATCCACACCGGTGCCAGCGCCACCGGCAGCAGCACCCCGGCCAGCAGTGCGACCGGCTGCGCCACCGTGTTGATGACCGGGCCGAGCGACGCCTCGTCACGCACCAGCAACGTCACGTCGTACGAGATCGCCGTCGTCATCAGCGCGATCAGCGCCAGCAGCACGAAGGCGAGCAGCACGTAGAGCGGGCCAACCGACAGTCCGAAGGGGATCGCGAGCACCGTGACGATGATGGCCTGCACCAGCAGGGATGTCACGTCACGCAGGGCACGCCCCAGCAGCAGCGCGGCCCGGCTGACCGGGGTGACACGGGCCCGCTCGATGACGCCGGCCCGGATCTCGGCCAGCAGCCCGAAGCCGGTGAACAGCCCACCGTAGAGGGCCATCACGACCAGCAGGCCGGGCACGTAGATGCGGTACGCGTCGGCGTAACTCGTCGCACCCATGGAGGCCAGCGCAGGCTTGAGCATGGGTGCGAACAGCAGCAGGTAGGTGACCGGCTGCGCGAGTCCAAACAGGAGCCACGTGCGGCTGCGCAGCATCAGCCGCATCTGCTGCTGGTAGACCAACCAGGTGTCGCGGGCGAGTTTCACGGCAGCAGGCTAGGCCGCCGCGACGACCCGCAACAAGCGCCTTGACCGGACGTCGAGCCGCCTTCCCGACGCGACTCGACCGGGAGTCGAGGACCGCGGACATAAACTCCTGCCGATGAGATCGGAGCAGATCGCCGTCCCCTTCGAGGGCGACGGCAGCGGCGTCGAGGAACTGGCCTGGGGCCAGTCCGAGTTGTGGCGCGCCATGCAGCGCCAGCAGACGTTCATGCCGATCGGGTACGCCGAGCCGCTGCCGCCCGGCACCACCATCGACACCGTCATCGACGGCCTGCGCTACTGGATGAGCCGCTACCAGACCATGCGCACCCGCCTGCGACACGACCCCGACGGCCACACCCGCCAAGTCGTCCACGCCACCGGCGAAGTGACCCTGGAGGTCATCGACGCCGACGACCACGACGACCCGGCCAAAGTCGCCGAAGAGACCCGGCTGCGCTACTGGCACACCGACTACGACTTCGTCGACGAATGGCCAGTACGGATGGCCGTCATCCGCCACCGAGGCGCCCTCACCCACCAGGTCGTCGTCCTCTGCCACCTGGTCACCGACGGGTTCGGCGGCCTCATCATGCTGCGCGACCTCGCTTCACGCGACACCGCACCGGTGACCGCGACCCAGCCCTTGGAGCAGGCGCGCTGGCAGCAGTCCCCCGCTGGACGCCGTCACCTCGCCACCGTGCTGCGGCACTGGGAAGACGTGGTCCGATCGGTGCCGGCACGACGCTTTCCCGGCTCCGACGACCGCCGCACACCCCGGCATTGGCAGGTCGGGCTCGACTCGCCGGCCAGCCACCTCGCGGTGCGAGCCATCGCCGCACGCACCACTGTGGACGCTTCACCGATCCTGCTCACCATCTTCGCGGTGGCGATGGCGCGGGTGATCGGCACCAACCCGGTCGTCATCCGCGTGGTGGCCAGCAACCGGTTTCGCCGCGGGCTCGCCGACTCGGTCAGCCCTCTCACCCAGACCGGCCCGTGCGTCATCGACCTCGCCGGGCTCACCTTCGAGCAGGCGCTGGCCCGCACCGCACGCCGCGCGTTCGTCGCATACAAGCACGCGTACTACGACTCCGCGGCGCTGGACGAGGCCATCGCGCGGGTCTGCGACGAGCGCGGCGAGCACGTCGACCTGTCGTGCTTCTTCAACGACCGGCGGCTGGTCACCCGCGACCTGCCGGACGGCCCGCCCCCGACACCCGACGAGATTCGCGCCGCGCTCGGCCGCAGCACGCTGCGCTGGGGTGAGCCCACCGACAAGCCGAGCGAGCGCCTCTTCGTCAACGTCAACGATGTGCCGGACACGGTGGACATCACCATCTTCGCCGACACCCACTACGTGTCGCCGGCCGGCATGGAGGCGTGCGCCCGCGAGATGGAGGCCGTCGCCGTCGCGGCCGCACACGACCCGTTGGCGCGTGTGGCATGAAGATCATTGTGCCTTTCGTGGGCGCCGGCGCCGGCGTCGACGAGCTTTCCTGGGGACAGCGCGAGATCTGGTCGGCCATGTGCCGGCAGAACTGGTGGCTGCCCATCGGGTACGCCGAGCCGCTGCCGCCCGGCACCACCATCGACACCGTCATCGACGGCCTGCGCTACTGGATGAGCCGCTACCAGACCATGCGCACCCGCCTGCGACACGACCCCGACGGCCACACCCGCCAAGTCGTCCACGCCACCGGCGAAGTGACCCTGGAGGTCATCGACGCCGACGACCACGACGACCCGGCCAAAGTCGCCGAAGAGACCCGGCTGCGCTACTGGCACACCGACTACGACTTCGTCGACGAATGGCCAGTACGGATGGCCGTCATCCGCCACCGAGGCGCCCTCACCCACCAGGTCGTCGTCCTCTGCCACCTGGTCACCGACGGGCTCGGCGCGGTCCTGATGATGGACGAGCTCGCCCAGCGCCCCTCCGCACCGGCCACCGCGCCACACCCCCTGGAGCAGGCGCGGTGGCAGCGTTCGCCGGCCGGGCGCCGGCAGTGCGAGGCGGCGCTGCGGCACTGGGAGGCGCTGCTGCGGGCCATCCCAGCCCGCCGCTATCCCGGTCCCGCCGACCCGCAGACACCGAGGCACTGGCACGGCGAGTTCAACTCCCCCGCCACCCACCTGGCCCTGCGCGCCGTCGCCGCGCGTACGAAGGTCGCCGCGTCCCCCCTCTTTCTCGCCGTCTTCGCGATCGCCTTCGCCAGGGTGACCGGCACCAACCCCGTCGCCGTCCAGGTGGTGGTCAGCAACCGCTTCCGCCCCGGCCTCGCCGACACGGTCAGCCCCGTCAACCAGACCGGCCTGTGCGTGGTCGACCTCGCCGGCACCACGTCCGAGCAGGCCATCATGCGGACCGCGCGGCGCGCCCTCGGCGCGTTCAAGTACGCCTACTACGACCCGTACCAGGTCGACGCGCTCGTCGAAAGGGTCAGCCAGGAACGCGGCGAGGAGGTCGACATCGCCTGCTACTTCAACGACCGCCGCGTGCTCGGCCCCGACTCCGGCGGCGGCACGGTGCCCACGCCCGCGCAGATCCGCGCCGCGCTGCCACGCACAACGTTCGGCTGGACGCTGCGGCAGGACGACCCGTGGGAGCGGCTGTTCGTACACGTCGAAAACGTCCCCGACACGGCCGCCATCACAGTCCAGGGCGACACCCACCACATCTCACCGTCCGACATGGAGGCCTGCGTGCGGGAGATGGAGACGGTCGCCGTCGAGGCCGCGGACGATCTGTTCGGGTCCACCCGGATCAGGGGTGACCGATGACAGCACTGGAGTCGGTCGCCACCTACCTGCCATCCGGGCGGGTGCCGATCGAAGACCTCGCCGGCCAGCTGGAGCTGACACCCATGCAGGTCAAGCTCTTCCGCCGGTACCACCGGCTGGCCGAGGTCCGGCGCGAACCCGATGGCACGCTGCTCGACCTGCTGCTCGCCGCCGTCGCCAACCTCGACGGGCTACGCGGCCGCGAGCACGAGATCCGGTACGTACTGCACGCACGCACGTTCCCGGTCGTCGTGCCGTACCCGGTCAACCCCGTGCACGCCCTGTGCCGCATTCTCGGGCTCGACCACGCGGTGGCGTTCGCGGTCACCCACCACGCCTGCGCTACCGGGCTGCTGGCGCTGGACGTGGCCGGGCGGCTGCTCGCCCACGACGGCGACGGGCTCGCACTCGTGCTGGCCGGCGAGAAGACCTTCACCCGCGACGCCCAACTCGTGCCGGAGACCTCCGTGTTCGGCGAGGGCGCGTCGGCCTGCCTCGTGCGGCACGCCGGCCCGCGCGACCGGCTGCTCGCCTACGCGGCCCACGTGCGCGGCGAATTCGACGACGAGCTGTCCGACGACCCGTCCGCGTACCAGCGCGAGTACCACTCGTCGCTGGCCGACGTCATCCTCGACGCCGCCGCCCAGGCCCACACCGGCCTCGGCGAGGTCCAGCTGATCCTGCCGCACAACGTCAACGTGGTGGCATGGCAGCGGCTGTGCCGCCGCATCGGGTACCCGATCAGCCAGGTGCTGCTCGACAACGTGCCGGTCGCCGGCCACGTCTTCTGCGCGGACGCGTTCCTCAACTACCAGACCGCCCGCGAGCGCGGGCTGCTGCGCCCCGGCGACCGGTACATCGTCGCGGCCGCCGGCGCCGGGCGGGGCGCGACGTTCTCGGCCATGGTCTTCGAGCATTAAGGAACCCACCACGATGGAACCATCCCCCACCATCCACAAGGGAACGATCGTCGACAGCATCCGCGTGCTGCTTCCCCGGGTGCTGCGCCGCGACGTGCCGGCCGCCGGCGAGCACACCAAGCTCATGGAGGACCTGGGCCTCAGCTCGTCGACCACGCTGGAACTGATGCTTGAGCTCGAAGAGTCCCTCGACATCCAGATCGACGTCGAAGACATCGACCAGGACGACTTCGCCACGGTCGGCACGCTCGCCGAGTTCGTCGCCGGCCACCTGCTGCCGGCGGAGTGAGCCGGTGTACCCGCCGGACGGCGACGCGCCCCTGCGGATCAGCCGGGTCACGCGGCGCCGGTTTCCCGAACCGGCCCGCATCGCCGCCGACCCCGCGCACCAGGCGCACCTCGACGCCTACCTGGCCGACCTCGTCCGGCCCTACGGTCTGGCGCTGCGACCGGCGCCCGGCGGCCATTCATACGGTGAGATGGCCGAGGCGCTGATCGCCGAGACAGTACGGCCCGGTGAAGACGTCGACCTGCTGGTGCTGGCGTTCGCCGTACCGGACATCCGCCCCGGGCGCGCCACCGCCGCCTATCTCAGCCACGTCTGCCCCGGCCGGCCGCTGGCGTTCGCGGTGTGCGACCAGGGCGCGGCGGCCGCGTTCACCGGGCTGCGGCTCATCCGCGAATACACCCGCACCGGCGAGTGCCGGCGGGCGCTGCTCATCGTCGTCGAGCAGGCTACCCTCCACTACGACCCGATCGCGCCGGTCGCCCTGCCGGACGCGCACACCGGCGTCGCCCTGCTGTGCGACGACTCAGGTCCGATCGCCGTCGACGATGTGGGCGTACACAGTGGAATGCCGCCCGCGGCGCTGCCGGACGGGGCGACGCTGGTCCTGGGAAACGGCCTTCCGCCGCCCGCCGGGCGGCAGGCCCGCGTCGCGCCGGCCGGCCATCCCTACACCGGGCCGTGGTGGGAGCTTGCGGGGGTACTCGCGACCGGCCCGCCGGGCCCGCTGCTGGTCGCCGACTACGACCCGGTGCTGCGGTATGTATGCCTTTGCCGGCTGTCGCCTGTGGAGTCGGATGGATTCGAGGGAGGTGCGGATGCCCGACTGGAACTGGGAGCGTCCTGACCAGCTGGGTGAACTGATGGATCAGTTCACCCAGAGCATGGCGCGCTGCGACAAGCTGGAGCCCCTTCCGGCCCAGCCGCCGTACAGCCGCGGCGCGCTGCGCGGCCTGGGCGTGACCGGGATCGAGTTCGCCGCCTGGAAGACGGCGCACCCCGCCGGCCTCGGCAGTGACCTGGTGCCGCTGCGCTGCGGCGACACCGTCACCGGGCAGGGCCACCTGTACCGTGTGGACGGTGAACGGCACTTCGCTCAGCTCGACGCCTGCCAGCCGCTGCCGTTCGAGACGGGCGCCGTCGACTGGGCGTACGCCGAACACCTCATCGAGCACATACCGCCGGACGCGGCCATCGACTGGCTCCGCGAAGTGCGGCGCGTGCTGCTACCCGGCGGCGTGCTGCGACTGACCACACCAGACCTGCGGCGCTACGTCGAAAGCTACCTACACGACGACGGGTTCTTCGCCCGGCACCGGCGGCGGCTACGCACGGCGGGCGTGGGCCCGCCGATGCCGCAGCGGCCGGCCTTCATGTTCAATCAGCTGTTCTACCTGTACGGCCACCGCTGGATCTATGACTTCGAGGAGCTGCGGCACGCGTTAGGACAGGCCGGATTCGGGGTCGTGACGGCGTGCGGGTTCCGCCAGGGGGCGCGGCAGGACGTGGCCTGCCTCGACCGGGTGCTGCGCAACGACGAGACCATCTACGTGGAGGCCGTCGCCTAGGCTGGGGCGATGTCTCGACTGTCCCGGTACTCAGCGGTGTCGACGGCGCTCGCGCTGCTCAGCGACCGCCAGCTCGGGCAGCTCGTCGCCTCGGCCGCCCCTGCCGGCACCGGCATCGGCGGCAGCTCGGTGCGGCTCGACGTCGAGGACGTGCCCGTGTTCGCCAAGCAGGTCGCGCTCACCGACCTGGAACGGCAGCCCGGCAACGTCATGTCGACCGCCAACCTCTTCGAGCTGCCGCCGTACTTCCAGTACGGCGTCGGCAGCCCGGGCTTCGGCGCGTGGCGCGAGCTCGCCGCGCACACCATGACGACCAACTGGGTACTCAGTGGACAGTCGGACGCGTTCCCGCTGCTGTACCACTGGCGCGTGCTGCCTGACGCGCCCGCGGCGTCCGACAAGCGCGCCGACGTCGACGGCGCCGTCGCCTACTGGGGCGGCTCGGCCGCCGTGCGGGCCCGCTTCACGGCCCTGGCCGAGGCGTCGGCGAGCCTCGTGCTGTTCCTCGAACACATCCCGCACAGCGTGGCTGACTGGCTGCCCACTCAGCTCACCGACATCGAACCCGCCGCGGAGATGGTCGACCGCCTCCTGCGCGACGGTGCCACGGTGATGGACGCCGGCGGGCTGACCCATTTCGACGCCCACTTCGCCAACGTCCTCACCGACGGGCACCGGCTGTACTTCGGCGACATGGGGCTGGCGACCTCGCCACGCTTCGACCTGTCACCCGACGAGCGGGCCTTCCTCGCCCGCCACCCCAGATTCGACCACCTCTACACGGCCACACACTTCGTCATCTGGCTGCTGGACAACGTGTGCGGGGTGCCGCGCTCCGAACGCGGCGAGCACCTCCGGCGGTACGCCGACGGCCTGGCGGCTCCCGACGCGCCGCCCGCCGTCGCGGCGATCATCCGCCGGCACGCGCCGGTCGCCACCGTCGTGTACGACTTCTACAGCCGCCTGCTCACCGAAAGCCGCGCCACCCCATTCCCTACCCGACTAGTGCTGGCCACCTGAACCGGGGCTCAGCCGGTCGACGGAAATGAGGGGCCAGCTGGGCGTTGCTGATCCTCTCGCCGCTCTCATGGTGGCCCGCGCTCCGCACGCCGGGCCCGCTCGCCGGGCCCGCGCGGCGCACGCGGGGAAGGATCGCGGCCCGAGGGCCGCGACGGGCACGCTCCATCCGGCGGCGGCGGGGCGGGCCCTTGCGCATCGGCGTGCTTTGCTCTGCTTCCCTCCCGGAAACACCGAAAGGATGACACCTGACCTCCACCGATCGGGCGGCGGTCGGCATCCGCCGTCAGGTGTATCCGTTAGGGAAGCAGAGCAAAGCACGGCGCAGGCTTACTGCCCACCCTGCCCACCCTGCCCCCTGGCCACCCTGCCCACCCCTGCCCGGTGGCCCGGCCGGCGCGGGCAGCGCGAGGCACGCGGGCAGCGTTCCGCTGCCCGGTCGATCAAGGACATCTCCATCGACCAAGGGCGAATGCACGCGGAAAAGAGATCGAACCACGTGCGTTTGCCCTTGATCGGCGGGGAGAGCGCGCGGCGGCGCGCGGGGGCGGGGAGAGCGCGGGGCGGGGACGGTCGCGCGCGGGTGGGGAGGGGGACGGGTGGGGCTAGCGGGTGCGCGGGGCGTGGCGGCGGTACGGGCTGACGGTCGGGTCGCCGGCGATCCAGAAACGCCACGGCCGGTCGTGGGCGCCGTTGACGCCTACCCGCGGGCCCGACTCGATCGCTGACGCGGGCACTGGTGACGCGGGCGGCGACAACCGCACCGGGCCGTCGCCGAGCAGGTAGACACCGTAGGCCGTGCGGTCGATGCCGAGCGCCGAGCACAGCCGCGCCGGCCCACGGGCCAGGTCACGGTCCACAGTAGACCGACGCCGCTCCCGGGCGAGGGTAAGGCCGGACTCCACCGAGCCGGCGCGCAGCAGCACAGCCGACGCCTCGCCTTCCGGGCCGGTCACCACGTTCATGCACCAGTGCATGCCGTACGTGAAGTAGACGTAGGCGTAGCCGGGTGGGCCGAACATGACCGCGTTGCGCGGGGTCCGGCCACGGTGGGCGTGCGAGGCTGGGTCGCCCGCCGTGCCGGCGTACGCCTCGACCTCAGTGATGCGGACCGTGACGCCGCCGGCGGACAGCAGGCAGCCGAGCAGGCCGCGCGCCGCCGGCAGCACCGGCCCGGCGAGAAGGTCGATCAGCGCGGTACGACCGACGCCTCGGCCCATTCGCGCCATCCTTCGAGCTTGTCGGCGGCGGTCGCGAGCTGGTCGGCGACCGGCCCCGGGCCCGTCGAGCCGGGCGTGATGCGGGCGGCCAGCGCCGAGCGGACCGACAGGACGTCGCGGACGCCGGGATCCAGGTGCGGGCTGATCCGCGTCAGGTCGTCGTCGCTTACCTCGTCGAGGGCGCAGTCGCGGGCCACGCACAGCGCGACCAGCTGGCCGGTGATGTCGTGCGCGTCGCGGAACGGAACGCCCTTGCGCACCAGCCAGTCGGCGACCTCGGTGGCCAGCGTGTACCCGACCGGGGCGGCAGCGACCAGCCGGTCGACGCGCACGGTCATCGTGGAGATCATGCCGGCGAGGGCGGGCAGCACGAGTTCGAGGGTGTCGACGGCGTCGAAGACCGGCTCCTTGTCCTCCTGCATGTCGCGGTCATAGGTCAGCGGCAGGCCCTTGAGCATGGTCAGCACGGTGACGAGGCCGCCGATGAGCCGGCCGGACTTGCCGCGGGCCAGCTCGGCGATGTCCGCGTTCTTCTTCTGCGGCATGATCGACGAGCCGGTGGCGAAGCCGTCGTCGAGCTCCACCCAGCCGAACTCCTGTGAGGTCCACAGCACGACCTCTTCGCCCAGGCGGGACAGGTGCACCCCGATCAGCGCGGTCACGAAGAGGAACTCAGCGACGAAGTCGCGGTCGGCGACGGCGTCCATCGAGTTGGCGGCCGGGCCGGTGAAGCCCAGCTCCTTGGCGACCCGGGCCGGGTCGAGCGGCAGCGACGAGCCGGCCAGCGCCCCGGCGCCGAGCGGGCTGATCGCGGCGCGGGTGTCCCAGTCGCGCAGGCGTTCCAGGTCGCGCAGCAGCGGCTGTACGTGTGCGAGCAGCCAATGCCCGAACGTCACCGGCTGCGCGTGCTGCACGTGCGTCATGCCCGGCGCGGGCGTGTCGATGTGCCGCTCGGCCTGCTCGACGAGCGCGTCGGCGAGCCCGACCACCTGGACGGCCACGCCGCGGGCGTGGTCGCGCAGGTAGAGCCGAAGGTCGGTGGCGACCTGGTCGTTGCGGGACCGGCCGGCGCGCAGCTTGCCGCCGAGCGTGCCGAGCCGCTCCAGCAGCCCGCGCTCCAGCGCGGTGTGCACGTCTTCGTCTTCGACCGTCGGGCGGAACGCGCCGGAGGCGCAGGCGGCCTCCAGGTCGTCGAGCGCGGCGAGCATCTGACCGAGCTCGTCGGCGTCGAGCAGGCCGGCACCGGCCAGGACCCGGGCGTGCGCCCGCGACCCGGCGAGGTCGTACGGCGCCAGCCGCCAGTCGAACTGGACGCTGACCGAAAGCCGGGCCAATGCCTCGGCGGGACCGCCGGTGAACCGGCCTCCCCACAAACTGGTACGCGACACGAGCGCCTACGTTACTGACCCAACCGCGCGTCGCGCGCGGCGGCCATCCTGCTCGGCAGACCGAAGAGCTCCACGAAGCCCTTCGCCAGCGACTGGTCGAACGTGTCACCGGTGTCGTAGGTGGCCAGGTTGAAGTCGTACAGGCTGGCCTCGGAGCGGCGGCCGGTGACGACCGCGCGGCCACCGTGCAGCGTCATCCGCACCTCGCCGGTGACGTGCCGCTGGGTCTCGTCGACGAACGCGTCGAGCGCCCGCTTGAGCGGCGAAAACCACAGGCCGTCGTACACCAGCTCGGCCCAGCGCGCCTCGACGCCCCGCTTGAACCGGGCGGTGTCGCGCTCGACGGTGACGCCTTCCAGCTCCTGGTGGGCGGTGATCAGCGTGATCGCGCCGGGCGCCTCGTAGATCTCGCGGCTCTTGATGCCGACCAGTCGGTCTTCGACCATGTCGATCCGGCCGACGCCATGGGCGCCGGCGCGCCGGTTCAGCTCCAGGATCGCCTGGTACGGGGTGACCGTCTCGCCGTCGATCGCGACCGGCACGCCCGCGTCGAACGTGATGACGATCTCGTCGGGGTCGCGCGACTCGGCCGGGTTGGCGGTGTAGCTGTACAGGTCTTCGATCGGGGCGTTCCAGATGTCTTCCAGGAAGCCGGTCTCGACGGCGCGGCCCCACAGGTTCTGGTCGATCGAGTACGGCGAACGGTGCGACACGTCGATCGGCAGGCCGCGCTCCTCGGCGAGGGCGATGGCCTTGTCGCGGGTCCAGGCGAAGTCACGGGCCGGCGCGACGATCTTCAGGTCGGGGGCGAGCGCGCCGATGCCGACCTCGAACCGCACCTGGTCGTTGCCCTTGCCGGTGCAGCCGTGCGAGACCACGGTGCCGCGGTGCTTGCGGGCCGCCGCGACCAGGTGCTTCGCGATCAGCGGTCGGCTCAACGCGGACAGCAGCGGGTACCGGTCCATGTAGAGGGCGTTGGCCTTGACGGCCGGCAGGCAGTACCCGGCGGCGAACTCCTCACGCGCGTCGACGACCTCCGACTCGACCGCGCCGCAGTCGAGGGCGCGTTGGCGGATGGCGTCGAGGTCTTCGCCGCCCTGCCCGAGGTCGACCGCCACGGCGATGACCTCGGCGCCCATCTGGTCGGCCAGGAACGGGATCGCGACCGACGTGTCCAGCCCGCCCGAGTACGCGAGAACAATGCGTCCTGTCATGGTGTCTTGCCTTCGTCTTCGGAACGCCCGGCCCAGGCGCTGAGCTTGTCGGCGAGGGCCCGGCCGCTGAGCGGCTCGCGGGCCACGACCAGGATCGTGTCGTCGCCGGCGATGGTGCCGACCACGTCGGGCAGGCCGGCGCGGTCCATGGCGCTGGCCAGGAACTGCGCGGCGCCCGGCGGGGTGCGCAGCACGGCCAGGTTGCCACTGGCGTCGGTGTCGGTCAGCAACTCGCGCAGCAGCCGCAGCAGCCGCGCGGGCGCCTGCTCCGCGAGGCGCGGGCGCGGCTCGCCGTCCTCCGGGATCACGTACACGGCGGGGCCGCCGTCGGAGCCGCGCACCTTGTACGCGCCGAGCTCCTCCAGGTCGCGCGACAGCGTCGCCTGCGTGACCTGGACGCCGTCGGAGCCGAGCAGGTCGGCCAGCTCGGTCTGCGAGCGCACCCCCCGCTCGCGGATCAGCTCCACGATCCGCGCGTGGCGCGCGGTACGCGTCGAGGGGCCCGTCATGTGGATGCCTCCAGCAGCCACGCCAGCAGCGCTTTCTGCGCGTGCAGGCGGTTTTCGGCCTGGTCCAGGACGGCGCTTTGCGCGCCGTCCAGGACGTCGTCGGTGACCTCCTCGCCGCGGTGCGCGGGCAGGCAGTGCAGCACGATCGCGCCCGGTGCGGCCGCCGCGAGAAGGTCCTTGTTGACCTGGTACGGCCAGAAAGGCCCCAGCCGATCCCGGCCGTCCCCTTCCTGCCCCATGGACGTCCACGTGTCGGTCGCCACCACGTCGGCGCCGTCCACCGCCTCGTACGGGTCGCGCAGGACGTCGGCGGAGCCGCCGGTCCACGCCGCGATCTCCTCCGCCCGCGACACGACCGTCGGCGACGGGTCGAACCCTGACGGCCCCGACACCCGCACGTGCATCCCAGCGGTGGCGCCCGCGAGCAGGTACGAGTGGGCCATGTTGTTGGCGGCGTCGCCGACGTAGGCCAGCGTGCGCCCAGAGGTGCCACCGAGGTGCTCGCGGACGGTGAGCAGGTCGGCGAGAAGCTGGCAGGGGTGAAAGCCGTCGGTGAGCGCGTTGACCACCGGCACCGTCGCACCGGTAGCCACCTCGACGAGCCGCTGGTCGCCGTGGGTGCGCATGACGATCGCGCTGACGTACCGGGACAGCACCGCAGCCGCGTCGCCGAGCGTCTCGCCGCGCCCGAAGTGAGTGCCCTGGGAGTCCACGACGACCGGGTTACCCCCCAACTCGGCGATGCCGACATCGAAGGAGAACCGGGTGCGCAGGCTTTGCTTGTCGAAGAGCACCGCGACCGACTTAGGGCCGGCGAGCGGCTTGTGCCCGTACCGGTCAGCCTTCATCGCCGCCGCAAGGTCGAGCACGGCGGACTGCTCAGCCGGCGAGAGGTCGTCGTCACGCAGGAAGTGCCGGGTCATGCGCCGCCTCCCGCAGCCGCCACAAAGCGAAGGGAGCGCGTGCGGAGGCGAGCGCCAGCTAGCTCAGTCATGCCACACCTTCCAGAGCCGCCGGCAGTGCGGCGATGAACGCGTCGACCTGCTCGGCGTTGACGATCAGCGGCGGCGCGAGCCGGATCACGTTGGGCTGGATCGGGTTGACCAGGAATCCGGCCTCCCGCAGCGCGGCCGCAGTCGCGGCCGACACCGGCTCGGTGAGCACCACACCGAGCAGCAGGCCGGCGCCACGCACCTCGGCTATCCGCGGATGGCCGAGCGCCTCGACGCCGCGCCGGATGCGCTCGCCGATCCGCTTGACGTGGTCGAGCAGGCCCTCGCCCGCGATCGTGGAGATGACCGCGAGGGCGGCCGCGCAGCTGACCGGGTTGCCACCGAAGGTGCTGCCGTGGCTGCCCGGGCCGAACAGGTCAGCGGCCGCGCCGAACGCCAGGCAGGCGCCGATCGGCAGCCCGCCACCGAGACCCTTGGCGAGCGTGATGACGTCGGGTTCGACGCCCTCAGCCTGGTGGGCGAACCAGTGGCCGGTGCGCCCGATGCCGGTCTGCACCTCGTCGAGCACCAGCAGCGCCCCCCGGGCCGCGGTGATCTCGCGGGCCGCGACCAGGTAGCCGGCGGGCGGGACGACCACGCCGTTCTCACCCTGGATGGGCTCCAGGATCACCATCGCGGTCTCGTCGGTGACGGCCGCGTCGAGGGCGGCCACGTCACCGTACGGGACGAAGCTCACGTCACCGGGTAGTGGGCGGAACGGGTCGGCCTTGGCGGGCTGGCCGGTGAGCGCGAGGCTGCCCATGGTGCGGCCGTGGAAGCCGCCCACAGTGGACACCACCTGCGTGCGGCCGAGACGCCGAGATAGCTTGAACGCGGCCTCGTTGGCCTCCGCACCGGAGTTCGCGAAGAACACCCGGCCCTGCCGGCCGGCGAGAGCCAGCAGCAGCTCGGCGAGCGCCACCGGCGGTTCGGCTACGTACAGGTTGGACACGTGGCCGAGCGTCGAGATCTGCTTGGTCACGGCGCTCACCACGGCCGGGTGGGCGTATCCGAGCACGTTGACCGCGATCCCGCCGAGCAGGTCGACGTACTCCTTGCCGGCCTCGTCGTACACCACCGCGCCCTCGCCGCGCACCAGCGCCAGCGTCGGGGTGCCGTAGTTGTCCATCATGGACTGCGACCACCGGTCGATCAGGCCGCTCACGGACTCACCACCATCGTCCCGAACCCTTCAGAGGTAAACACTTCCAACAGCGTCGAGTGCGCGACCCGGCCGTCGACGACGTGCGCGGCGGGCACCCCACCGCGTACCGCGCGCAGGCACGCCTCCATCTTGGGCACCATGCCCGACTCCAGCTGCGGCAACAGCGTGGCCAGCTCGTCCGTGTCGATCCGGGAGACCAGGCTGGCGGTGTCGGGCCAGTCGGTGTAGAGCCCCGGCACGTCGGTGAGGACCACCAGCTTGCGAGCCTCCAGAGCGATCGCGAGCGCGGACGCGGCGGTGTCGGCGTTGAGGTTGTGCAGCACCCCGTCACCGTCCGGCGCGACCGTGGAGATGACCGGTATCCGGCCGGCCGCGATCAGGTCGGCGACCGCCCCCACGTTGACGTGCCCCACGTCGCCGACGAGCCCGACGTCGACGGCTTCCCCGTCGACGTACGCGTGCCGCCGCACGGCCGTGAACAGCTTGGCGTCCTCTCCGGACAGTCCGACCGCGAACGGCCCGTACTCGTTGATGAGCCCGACCAGCTCGCGGCCGACGTGGCCGACGAGCACCATGCGCACCACGTCCATGGCCTCGGGTGTGGTGACCCGCAGCCCGCCGCGGAACTCGCTGGCGATGCCGAGCCGCTTGAGCATGGCCGAGATCTGCGGGCCGCCGCCGTGCACGACGACCGGCTTGAGGCCCGCGTACCGCATGAACACCATGTCGGCCGCGAACGCCCTCTGTAGCTCGGGGTCGATCATCGCGTTGCCGCCGTACTTGACGACCACGGTCGCCCCGTGGAACTGCGCCAGCCACGGCAGTGCCTCGATGAGCGTCGCGGCCTTCTGCTGCGCTCGCTCGTGAGCGATCGAGAGAGTCATGTCGAGTACGCCGAGTTCTCGTGCACGTACGCGTGCGAGAGGTCGTTGGTCCAGATCGTGGCCCGCGCGGAGCCCGCGTGCAGGTCGATCCCGATCGTCACGTCACGCCCAGACAGGTCTACTGTGGAACGGTCGGCGGCCGCGGCACCACCCTCGCACACCCAGACCCCGTTGACCGCGACGTCGAGCGCGTCCGGCTCGAACGCGGCCGCGGTGGTGCCGACGGCGGCGAGGATGCGTCCCCAGTTCGGGTCGTTGCCGAACAGCGCGGTCTTGACGAGGTTGTTGCGCGCCACCGACCGGCCGACCTCGACCGCGTCGTCTTCGCTGGCCGCGCCGACCACCTCGATGGCGACCTGCTTGGTGGCGCCCTCGGCGTCGGCGATCAACTGCTGCGTCAGATCGTGACAGGCGGCGGTGACCGCCGCGGTCAGCTCCTCCTGGCTCGGCGTGATGTCCGAAGCGCCGTTGGCCAGCAGCAGCACGGTGTCGTTGGTGGACATGCAGCCGTCGGAGTCGACCCGGTCGAACGTGACCCTGCAGGCTTCGCGCAGCGCCGCGTCGAGCGCAGCCGAGTCGGCAACCGCGTCGGTGGTGAGCACCGACAGCATCGTGGCGAGGCCCGGGGCCAGCATCCCGGCGCCCTTGGCCATGCCGCC
Source organism: Micromonospora sp. CPCC 206061 (assembly GCF_036906915.1). NCBI lineage: Bacteria > Bacillati > Actinomycetota > Actinomycetes > Micromonosporales > Micromonosporaceae > Micromonospora > Micromonospora sp. CPCC 206061. Next base: position 2,358 of record NZ_JBAKHX010000078.1, on the reverse strand, counting down.
GACGCTCCAGCCCTCGCCCGCCGCGACGGCGACCTTCGGCCGGGTGTCGGTGGTCATGATGGCTTCTGCCGCCGCCAGGCCGCCGTCCTTGTCGAGGGACTTGGCTGCGGCGGTCACCCCGGGCAGCAGCCTGTCCATCGGCAAAAGTTCGCCGATCAGGCCGGTCGAGCAGACCGCCACGTCACCCGCGCCGAGTCCACCGAGGACAGACGCCACATGTTCGGCCGTCGCATGCGTGTCCTGGAAGCCCTGGTGGCCGGTGCAGGCGTTGGCGCCGCCCGAGTTCAGCACGACCGCGCGCACCACACCACCGCGCACCACCTGCTGGCTCCACACCACCGGCGCCGCCTTGACCCGGTTGGCCGTGAAGACGCCGGCAACCGTCGCGTCGGGCCCGTCGTTGAACACCAGGGCGACGTCTAGCCCTTGCTGCTTGAGCCCGGCGGCGACCCCGCTCGCCTTGAACCCCTTGGGATGCGTGACGCTCACTGAGCCTGCCTTTCGTTCGCGACTGCGGGGCTCGCATGCGGGCGTCCGCGGGCCGGCCCAAGCCGTCGAAGCTCACTCCTCACGCTCACGGTGCGACTCCGAAGGCCGAGAGCCCTGTCGTCTCGGGCAGGCCGAGCATGAGGTTGGCGCACTGCACGGCCTGACCGGCGGCGCCCTTGCCAAGGTTGTCGATGGCGCTGGTCACGATCACCCGACCCGAGTCGATGTCCACAGTGGCCTGAAGGTGGCAGGCGTTCGAACCGAACGTGGCGGCCGTGTGTGGCCACGCACCCTCGGGCAGCACGTGCACGAACGGCGCGTCCGCGTACGCCGCCGCGAGCACCTGCCGGGGGTCAGCGTTGCCGACCGGCCGCGCGGTCACCGTCGCCAGGATGCCGCGCGGCATCGGGGCCAGCACCGGCGTGAACGACAGGCTGCGCGCCCCGGTCGCCTGCTTGATCTCGGGCACGTGCTGGTGGGCCCCCACCTTGTACGGCGACAGGTCACCCATCACCTCGCTGCCCAGCAGGTGCGCCTTGGGCGCCTTGCCCGCGCCGGACGTGCCCGAGGCCGCGACCACGACCACATCGTCGGGCGACACCGCGCCCGCCGCGATCAGGGGCGCGAGCGCCAGGACGGTGGCCACCGCATAGCAGCCTGTGGCCGCGACCCGGCTGGCGATCGTGATCGCGCCGCGCTGGCCGGGCAGCTCCGGCAGGCCGTACGTCCACGCGCCAGCGTGCTCGCCGCCGTAGTACCGCACCCAGGCGTCCGCGTCGGCCAGCCGGTGGTCCGCGCCGAGATCCACGACCTTGACCCCGTCCGGCAGCTGCGCCGCGAGCGCCGCCGACTGCCCGTGCGGCAGCGCCAAAAAGACAAGATCAGCATCGGCCAGAGCCGCCGGGTCGGTCGCGCTCAGTGTCAGGTCAAGGCCCGTGAGCTGCGGATGTACTGTCGACAGCGGCGCACCGGCCTGACTGTGCGCGGTGGCGGCCACGATGTCGAGCTCGGGGTGGCCAGCGATCAGGCGCAGTAACTCACCGCCCGCGTATCCACTCGCCCCGGCCACCGCGACCCGGATGCCCATGTCCACCTCCGCATGTCTATGCAGAGGACGGTATCAGTTTCCACAAGACCATGCAATGGAGTGGATGATGAATCACTCGTTCACTCCCGCACCCATGCCGACCAGGCTAACCACGCCACCCCCAACCACCGCCACTCCCGCCCCACCGCACGCCTTTCCCATCGATCAAGGACAAATGCACGTGGTTCGATCTCTTTTCCGCGTGCGTTTGCCCTTGATCCATGCGATCTTCCTTGATCGACGCGGCTGGGCGCGCTGCCGAGGCTGCCCGGCGGCCTGGCGCCGTTGGACGCGGCTGTCGGCGCCGGGCGAACCTGCCGCCACTAGTCGGACCCCACCGCCGCCGGACGAACCTGCCGCCGCGCGAACCTGCCGCCACCATGCGAACCCACCGCCGCCGGACGACATACCGCCGCCGGCGGACATACCGCCGCCGGGGGCGGTTGGCGGCGCCGCTACGGGCCGACCGCCCGCGGGGCAGGATCCGGACCGACGACCCGCCCAGTTCCCGCGCTCCCGCGGCCTTCGCCGCGCCCGCCCCACGCGCGGGCATGTAAGGCCCGCTTGTCCCCCTCCGTCGCCGCTGGCCCTACCCGGCCCCAGCCACGTCGTCGATCAAGGAGACCTGCATGGATCAAGGGCAAATGCACGTGGAAAGAGATCGAACCACGTGCATTTGCCCTTGATCGACGGAAAGGCGCGGCCAAGCCGCGCGCCACGCCGGCCGGGCCACGCCGGCCGGGCCACGCCGGCCGGGCCACGCCGGCCGGGCCACGCCGGCC
>NZ_JBAKHX010000077.1:0-36569 GCF_036906915.1 Micromonospora sp. CPCC 206061 | reverse complement strand
CCGCACACCGCGCTCCTGGACGTCTGCCGCGCCAGCCACGCCACCAAGTCATCAAAGGCATACGTATGCCCAGCCTGGTGCCGCGCCCACGGCACCGCCGCCACCACCACCCCATGCACCGGGCAGCACACCCGCGGCGCGTCCGCCTCCAGATACGCCCGCCACGAACCCACATCAACCGTCCGCCACCACCGCCGACCCCGCCCCCGGTCATAACCCGCACACCGCCGACCACACACCCCGCACCGGCCCGCGACCCGAGCCAACGGCCGCACCGAAACCACCACCGCCTGCTCAACCTGATCGAACCGGACCGACTCGACCACCACCTGCTCGACCTGCAAAAGCCGAGCCCATACCCTGAGCGAACGCACGCCGTTGCCACCCCCTAGCGAACCGAACCTTCAGACAGTCCGGAACCTAGGCACGGCAACGGCGTGCACCCGTTAACGACACACTCACCACCCACACATACGGCAGGAGAGCCCAAAAAGGGGGAGCTAACAGGGCCAAACCGGTCGACCGCGGCAAACCCGGCTCGAAGATTCACGTGATATGCGACCGGCGTGGTCTACCGCTGACCGTGTTGATCTCCGCCGCGAACGTGCACGACTCCCAGCTCATGATCCCGCTGCTGGACTCGATCGCACCCGTCCGGGGCGCGCGGGGCCGGCCCCGCCACCGCCCGGACAAGCTCCACGCCGACAAGGCCTACGACATCCCGGCACTGCGCGCCGAGATCAGCCGTCGCGGCATCGCCATCCGCATCGCACGTAAAGGCGTCGAGTCCTCACACAAGCTCGGCCGACACCGCTGGATCGTGGAGGCATGCCTGGCCTGGCTGATGAACAACCGCCGCCTGGTACGCCGCTACGAACGCAAAGCCGAACACTTCCAAGCATTCGCCGACCTCGGCTGCCTACTGATCTGCTACCGCCGCTGGCTCAAGGCCACCAACTGAGACACCCACTTAGTGCTGTGTGGCGTTGAGGGTGTCGTAGATGGCGTGGGTGACGGTGGGGGCGGCTGTGTCGTTCGGCCCGGCGGTGAGCCGGTTCTTGGTCAAGGCGAAGGCCAGGCCGTGTGTGGGGTCGGCGAAGGCGATGCTGCCGCCGGCGCCGGTGGTGCCGAACGCCGTCGGTGATGCGCCGGTCCAGGTCAGTCCCAGGAAGTAGCCGAGGGCTTTGCGGGTAGGGGTGGCGAGAATCAGATCGGTGTCGGCGACGGCCAGGCCGGTGACGTCGCGGGCGCGGTGGGGGCTGAGGAGCCGTACGCCGTCGACGGCGCTGATCAGTGCCGCGTACATGCGGGCGATGGCGTGGGCGGACATCGTGCCGGCGGAGGGGATGTCGGCGCGTAGGTAGTCGGGCCGGTTGCCGGTTTCGGCGAGGGTTCGCAGGAACGGGCGTGGCGCGGCGCGGAACAGCGGTGCGGTGTCCGGCATGGATCGCATCGCGTCGGCCCAGCCGCCGTCGATGAGTTGAGCCGTTCGGGCGATCGTCGTGTCGGGTACGCCGAACAGCAGCGACTCTGTGACGCCCAAGGGTACGGCGACGGCTTCGTGCAGGATGGTGGAGATTGGGTGGTCGGTGACTCGGCGGACGATCTCGCCGAGGATGTAGCCGAAGGTCCAGCCGTGGTAGCCGGTGGCGGTGCCTGGAGCCCATAGCGGGGGTTGGGCGGCGATGTAGGAGCACATGCGGTCCCAGTCGCACAGGTCGGTGGCGGTGACATTCGGTGGTAGGTGCGGAACGCCGACCGCGTGGGTGAGGGCGTGGCGTACGGTGGCGTGCTGTTTGCCGTTGGCGGCGAATTGTGGCCAGTACTCGGCGATGGGCGTGTCGTAGTCGAGGATCCCGCGCGCGGCGAGGACGTGCACGACGGTGGCGGTGGCGCCTTTGCCGGTGGAGAAGCTGTGGAACAGCGTGTCGCGGGTGACTGGTGCGCCGGTGCCCGGGTCGGCGAGGCCGGCGGCCGCGTCCACGACCAGTTCGCCGTGAAGGTAGGCGGCGGCTTGCAGTCCGGTCTCCTGACCGGATGCCACAAGCCGGTCCAGCAGGGTCTGGACGCGCTGTTGCAGGACGGTGTGGATGCTCATCGGGTAGCCGTTCGTGAGGTGGCCGGGAAGTGTGCCCGGTCGCGGTCAGCGGGGGGCGGGAGGCTCGGTATGGGCGGGGGTGCTGTGGCGTGGGCGAGGATGCCGACGGCGGCGATGAGGCAGCAGGCTCCGATCCCGGTCAGCACGACGGGATAGCCGCCGGCGGTGAGCAGGAAGGCCGCGCCGAGCGGTGCGGTGGCTTTGGCGAGGGTGATCGGGGTGGTGAGGATGCCGGCGATGGTGGCGTATACGGTGGTGCCGTACCGGTCGGCCAGCAGGGTGGGCGTGGCGAGGCTGGCCACGCCGAACCCGACGCCAAAGGCCACCACCGCACCGGCGGCGCCGACAGTGCTGCCGGCAACGGCGAGCAGAACGACAGCTGCGGCGGCCTGAACCGTGAACACGACGGCGACCGCTCGGGTCAGCGATAGGCGCCGTTGGACTCCGGTGAGCAGCAGTCGGCCGGTGACCGATAGCACGCCGAGCAGTCCAGCGATGGTGGCCGCGAACGTCGCGGAGTGTCCTTGATGGACGAGTAATCCGACCAGGTGGACGGTCATCGCGGCCATGGCGGCGCCGTGGGCGACGAACGCGACTGCGAGCCACCAGAATCGGCGGTCCCGCACCGCGGCTCGGACCACCAGGCTGCGGTCACGCGCCGTGGGCGGGCGTGATTGTGCGGCCGGTCGTGGTGGTTCGCGGACGGCGAGGGCGTGCAGCGGCACGGTGACCGCGCCGTGGATCGCGGCGAGGATCAGCAGCGTGGTCCGCCAGCCGTACCGGTCGGCCAGCACACCGGTGAGCGGCATGAAGATGGTGCTGGCGAACCCGGCCACCGCGATGACGCCGAGCACCGCCCTGGCCCGTTGGTGTGGCGGGAACCAGGACACCACGACGGCGAGGGCGGGCTCGTAGAGCACCATCGCCGTCGTGATACCGATCCCGACGAGTACGGCGTAGAGCTGGGCCACCGACTGGACCTGGGACCAGGCGAGGACCAGGCCGGTGGCGGCGAGGGAGCCGGTGGTCATCAGGGCCCGGCCGCCGTGGCGGTCCAGCCACCGTCCGACCGGTACCGCCATCGCCGCACCGGCCAGGATCGAGGCGGTCAGCGCCCCGGTCACGGTCGCGGTGGAGGCGTGCAGGGAGTCGGCCATCGGCTGGAGCAGCACGGCGAACGCGTAGTACAGCACGCCGTAGCCAACGGTCTGCGTGACCGCCAAGGCGGCGACGATCCACCAACCCGCAAGTCGCGGGTGGCCGCCGACCGACGAGTCGGCGGCCACCACAGCGGCGGTCGGTGGCCCGGAGTCAGCCGCAGCACCCACCGGCCTGCTCATCGTTGGCTTGCCCGGCGACCGGCAGCAGCGGCAGCGGGGTGGCCAGCACGCCACCGGCGATCCCGGTCGAAAGCCCACGGCCACTCGCGGCCGGTGCCTGCGCGACAGTGGTGCCGCAGCAGCCTCCGCTCTCCTCGATCCGGTCGCTGTCCAATGGCTGGTTGCTGTTACACACCCCGGTTTCGGGCAGGTCGAGCCGCACCTCGCGGGCGGCCTGCCAATCTCCGGCGAGCGCGGCGACCACGGAGCGGGCCTGCTCGTGCCCGGTGGCCAGCAGGAACGTAGGCGCCCGGCCGTAGGACTTGACGCCGATGGCATAGAAGCCGGGCTCGGGGTGGGCCAGCTCGTCCACCCCGTGCGGCGGTACGGTGCCGCAGGCGTGCTCATTGGGGTCGATCAGCGCCGCCAACGCGCGGGTGGAGCCAAGGACCGGATCGAGATCCAGGCGCAGCTCCGAGACGAAGCCGTGGTCGGGGCGGAACCCGGTGGCCGACACGATCCGATCGGCGCTGACCGTGCGGATGCCGTCCGACACCTCCACCGCGCCGTCCGGCGCCGACATGACGCGCTGGATCGGGAAGGCGGTAAGCAGTTCGATGGCGCCGGCTTCGACGTACGCGCGCAGCCGGGAGCCGAGCGCACCGCGAGCCGGGAGAGCGTCGGCGGCCTCGCCACCATAGGTGCGCGCCGGGCTGATCGACCGGATCGCCCACACCACACTGGTTCCTGGTACCTGCGCGGCGAGTTCGGCCAGGGACAGCAGCGTGTTGGCGGCGGAGTGACCGGCGCCGACAACCAGGGTGCGCTGGCCGGCGAACCGCTCCCGGTCGGCGCCGAGCACGTCCGGCAGCGCGTGCTCGATAAACGGTGCGGCGGCGGCCTCACCGTGGGCGGAGATGCCGGCGGCGCCGAGCACGTTCAGGGTGTACCAGGTGCCGGAGGCGTCGATTACCGCCCGCGCCAGCAGGTCGGTGCCGTCGGCGAGCCGAACCAGGAAAGGCGTGGCGTCCCGGCCGGCGGTGCGCACCCGGTCCAGGCCGTATCGGGTGACCGCGACGACGCGGGCGCCGTACCTCACGTGTGGCTTGACCGCCGGTAGATCGGCGAGCGGCTGCAGGTAGTCGGCGGCCAACTGGGCGCCGGTCGGCAGGATCTGCGGGTCGGGCTCCACCCACCCGGCCTCTTCCAGCAGCCGCCGCGCGGCGCCGTCGACGTTGTACCGCCACGGCGAGAACAACCTGACGTGCCCCCACTGCCGCACCGCCGCCGCCGGACCGTCACCAGCCTCCAGTACCGCGAAGGGAACGCCGCGCTCATACAGGTGCGCCGCCGCCGCCAAACCGACCGGCCCGGCACCGATCACCGCGACCGGCAAATCGTTCATTCCACTATCCACAACCAAGCTCCGATCTAGACGTCTATGGAGGTAACTGATCCGGATGCGCCGCCAACCGTGTTGGGCCGCGCGGCGAGCCACACGGTGGCCACGACCAGGCGGGCGAGCGCGGTCGTGGTCGCTGGGTCGACGCGGTCAGGAGTGTCGGCGGGGCTGTGGTAGCCGGCCATACCGGCGCCGATGCCGACCGCCGGGAGGCCGGCGGCGGCGTAGCGGCGGTTGTCGGAGGCGACGGGTCCGGCGACCAGTGGTAGGCCGGTGTGCTGGGCGGCCTGGTCGAGGACGGCGAGCAGGGCGTGCGCGGGGCCGCCGGCCTCCACGGCGGCGGCCTGGCGCAGGTGGCCGGCACCGTCCACGTTGATCACCAGCGGGTGCCTGCCCATCTCGGCGAGGTGGTTGGCGTGGTGGGCCGAGCCGAGCGCACCCACCTCCTCCGCGTCCAGGAAGGCGACCGACAGGCCAACCGTGTCAGGCAGGGCGCTGGTGAGGACGCGGACGGCTTCCAACACAACGGCGACGCCGCTAGCGTTGTCCGCCGCCCCGGGTTGACGCAGGCCGGGATGGTCGCCCACCCCGTCGTAATGTGCGGTCAGCAACACCTCGACGGCCGCCGTGGACGTTGCTCGCCGATGGCCATACAGGTTGGCTGCGGTGACGTCGAGGCGGCGGATCGGCGCGTTTCCCGCCAGCCACGCACCGTCTACGGTGCCGGCGGCTTGGAGCGCCGCGTGGGCGGCGATGTCAATGGTCAGGATCGGTAGTGGCCCCGGGTTCGGGCCGGCCAGCATCGTGTACTGCCAGCCGTCGCCGTCCACGCCCCGGGGCAGCAGCAGTCCGACCGCGCCGTCCGCCTGGCCGTACGCGTCGAACAGGCTCATCCCGGCGGGCACGACCAGCCATCGCCCGGTCGGATCACCGGCACCGGCGACGGCCAGCCCGCCCCGCCGTATCAGCGGAACATCGGCGGACGCGAGATGCACCGACACCTGCCGGCCGAATGTGAGGTCGCTGGTAGTCGTGCCGTCGTGCCAGCGCACCGCGGGTGGGGCGTAGATCTCCGGGACCGCCCGCACCGGGAACGGCTCGACCGCGACGGCGGCGCCGAGGTCGGCGAGCCGCTGCCCGAGCCAGGCCCGCGCGGCGGCGCCGCCGGCTGAGCCGACCCGCCGGCCCGCGAACGCCTCGCCCGCGAGCGCCGTCACCGTGGCGGCCATCCGATCGCCGGACACGGTGTCGAGCAGCCGGTCGAGCGCGCCGAGCCGGACCGGTGGTGTGGACGGGCCGGTCGTGGTGGTCATCCGCAGCAGCCTGTGCCGGCGGCGACCGCCTCGGCCTTCGCGCTGGTTCCGCAGCAGGAGCCGGCCGCCTGTGCGTCGGCGGTGGTGCCGCAGCACGGGCTCGCTGCCGGGTCGGCCGGATTCGGCAGCGCGACAGCCGAAGGCGGGTTGCCGCAGCAGCCGCCCGAGCCGGTGACCGTCAGCGCGGCGGCCGGGTCGCCGGCAAATCCGCCCTGGGTCGTCGTGGTGTCACTCATATCGGGCCTCTCCAATCAGTGATGTAGCGCCCAGACCAGCGCCTGGGTGCGGGCGCGCTCGAGGTGGCGCTCAGCCCGCTGCGCCGCGGTGGACACCTCGGCGCAGCCATCGCAGAACCGGACGACAGCATCGGCGGCCCGACGGCGGGCGATGCGCAACATGTCAGCCTTCCAATGCTGTCTCGACGTTTCTCAAATCAGAGAGTTACACGCTGTTTCGAGACCTGTCAACCTAGAGGCATGTCGAAACAAGCGGTGGCGCCGGCCATCACCGGCGTGCCCGTCGACGCGCCCTGCTGCCCGCCGATCGCCGAGCACCGCATCCCCGCCGAGACCGCCGCAGCGCTCGCCCCCGCCTTCAAGGCACTCGGCGACCCGGTCCGGCTCCAGCTGATGTCGATGATCGCCTCGGCCCCAGCCGGGGAGATCTGCGTGTGCGAGCTGACTCCGGCGTTCGAGCTGTCCGGGCCGACGATCTCTCACCACTTGAAGACGCTGCGTGAGGCCGGGCTGGTGGACGCCGACCGACGCGGCACCTGGGTCTACTACCGCACCCGGCCCGGCATCCTGCGCCAACTGGCCGCCCTGCTGTCCGTCGAGATGCCGGCGACCGCCTGACCCTCCCGTCCCGGTCGCTCCGCGCTCGCGGCTTGACCAAGGATGATTACTCAGTCATTGTTGACTCAATGACTGCTGAGCTTCTCTCGGTGCAGCGCCGGGCGCGGATCCACGCGGCGCTCGGCGACCCGGCACGCCTCGCCATCGTCGACGCGCTCACGCTGGGCGACGCCTCACCCGGCGAAATCGCCCACCACCTCGACATGCCCACCAACCTGGTCGCCCATCACCTCAAGGTCCTCACCGACGCCGGGCTGGTCGTGCGTACCCGATCCGAAGGCGACCGGCGCCGCACCTACCTGCGGCTGCAACCCGCCGCGCTCGCCGCGCTCACGGCGCCGTCTCTCGCGGCGGTGGATCGGGTGGTGTTCGTGTGCACCCACAACTCCGCCCGCTCCCAGTTGGCCGCCGCGCTGTGGCGCCAGCGCACCGGTGACCTGGCAGCCTCGGCGGGCACCCGCCCTGCGTCCCGGGTCCACCCCCGAGCGGTCAAGGTCGCCCACCGGCACGGGCTAACCCTCGACCCGACCGGCACCGCGCACATCGCCGAAGTGATCCACGACGGCGACCTCGTGATCGCGGTATGCGACAACGCCTACGAAGACCTCACCAACCACACCGACGCCGGCCCGGTTCGACCTCAGCTGCACTGGTCGATCCCCGACCCGGTCCGCCTCGACACCGACGCCGCGTTCGAGACCGCGTACACCGATATCGCCGCCCGCATCGACCGCCTCGCACCCACCCTCACCACCGGAGCCGACCATGCCTGAGACCACCACGCACCTGCATCCGGACCTGTCCGTCGACCAGCAACTCGCCCTCCGCACCGCCGCCACCCGCCTCGCCGACGACTTCCAAGGCATCTACGGCCCGGAAACCATCGAACGCTTCCTGCACACCAGCTACGACCAGTTCGCCAGCCGCAGCACCGTGCCCAACTTCCTGCCACTGCTGGCCGAACGCTTCGCCCGCCAACGCCTACAAGCCCTCGTCAGGGTCGAAGGCCACCACCGCGACGGCAAACCCGTCGTGCTGTTCCTGTGCACCCACAACGCCGGCCGCTCCCAAATGGCCCTCGGCTTCTTCACCCACCTCGCCGCAGACCAAGCGGTCGCCTGGTCCGGCGGCTCCGAACCCGATACCGCGATCAACCCCTCCGCGATCGCCGCCATGGCCGAACGCGGCATCGACATCGCCGGCGAGTACCCCAAACCATGGACCGACGAAATCGTCCGCGCCGCCGACGTGGCCATCACGATGGGCTGCGGCGACGCCTGCCCGATCTTCCCCAGCACCCGCTACGAGAACTGGGACCTCGACGACCCGGCCGGCCTCGACCTCGAAGCCGTACGCCCGATCCGCGACGAGCTGGAGCGCCGGGTCCGGCGCCTGCTCGATGAGCTGGGCGTGGCCGCCCGATGACCCACCCCGCACTGTGGCGGCGGCTGCTGGCCGAATTCTGCGGCACCGCACTGCTGGTCACCGCCGTTGTCGGCTCCGGCATCATGGCCACCGAGCTATCCCCGGACGACGTCGGCCTGCAACTGCTGCAGAACTCGATCGCCACCGCGTTCGCTCTCGGGGCACTGATCCTCACCTTCGGGCCCGTCTCCGGCGCGCACTTCAACCCCGTCGTGTCCGCCGCGGACTGGCTCCTCGGCCGCCGCGCCGGCACCGGACTGACAACCTCCGACCTCGGTGGGTACGTGCTGGCCCAGACGGCCGGCGCCATCGCCGGGTCGATCCTGGCCAACCTGATGTTCGCCCTGCCGGCCGTGGACCTCTCCACCAAAGACCGGGCCGCCGGCCACCTATGGCTCGGCGAAATCGTCGCCACCACCGGGCTGATCCTGCTCATCTTCGCCCTGGCCCGCTCCGGTCGCACGGCGGTCGCCCCGGCGGCGGTCGGTGCCTACATCGGCGCCGCCTACTGGTTCACCAGCTCCACCTCCTTCGCCAACCCGGCCGTCACCATCGGACGGGCATTCACCGACACCTTCGCCGGCATCACCCCAGCCTCGGTACCCGGATTCATCGCCGCCCAGGTCGTCGGCCTCGCCGTCGCGGTCGGGCTGCTGCTCGCCCTGTACCCGGACGTCGCGCGGGCCGCCGACCACGTCAACGTTGCCCACGACAGCGCCGAACCAGCCACCAACCACACAACCCGTGCCCCCGTACGCTAGCGCCGTTCGGTCCACTTCGGAGGAGCCAGCACCATCATGAGTGACAAGCCCAGCGTCCTGTTCGTCTGCGTCCACAACGCCGGACGCTCCCAAATGGCCGCCGGCTGGCTGCGCCACCTCGCCGGCGACACCGTCGAGGTCCGCTCCGCCGGATCCGAGCCCGCCGACCAGATCAACCCCGCTGCCGTGGCGGCGATGCGGGAAGTCGGCATCGACATCACCGACCAAACCCCGGCCAAGCTCACCTGGGACGCGGCCCAAGCCTCCGACGTCATCGTCACCATGGGCTGCGGCGACGCCTGCCCCGTCTTCCCCGGCAAACGATACGAAGACTGGAAACTCAACGACCCCGCCGGTCTCGGCGTCGACGCGGTCCGCCCGATCCGCGACGAGATCGAACAACGAGTCCGTGCCCTCCTCGACGACCTCGCCGTCCCGGCCCACTGAAACCGTCATGCGACTTCTCATCATCGGCGGCAGCGACGCCGGCATCAGCGCCGGGCTCCGCGCCCGCGAACTCGACCCCGACATCGAGGTCACCCTGCTGGTCGCCGACCGCTACCCGAACTTCAGCATCTGCGGCATCCCGTACCACATAACCGGCGACGTGCCCGACTGGCGAAACCTGGCCCACCGCAGCCTCGCCGACCTCGAACACGCCGGACTGCGGCTGCGGCTGGACCACCAGGCCACCGCGATCGACCCCACCGCCCACACCGTCACCGTCGCCACCCCTACTACCCCGGCACCACCCCCATCCACATCCGCATCACCGGCGACCCGGCGCACCGGACGGCTCCTCGGCGCGCAACTACTCGGCCACATCACCGCGCAGATCGCCAAACGCATCGACATCTACGCCACCGCCATCTCCTACGGCGCCACCGTCCGCGACATCGCCGACCTCGACCCGTCCTACACCCCACCACTGAGCAGCCCATGGGACGCCGTCCAACTCGCCACGATCACCTGGCGACAGACCCACACTGCATCCCACGACGCAACGACAAACTGCCGATGAACCGTCAGGTTATTGTTGTGGCCGTGGCGCTGACCGGTTGGTGGATCATCTTCGCCAGTCGCCACGGTCACCATTGAGAGCGACCCTCACCAGGGCAGCGGGCCCTCCTCGCTGAAGAATCCGGCGGTCGGTCCGTCCGGGCCGAGCGTGGCCAGGCGCACCAAGACCGCAGCGCCCTGCGCGACGGTAAGAAACCCGGTGTGGTTGTTGCTGTCGGTATCGACGTAGCCTGGCGCGACAGCATTGACGAGGATGCCGTCCTTGCGCAGCTCGTTGGCGTACTGCACGGTCAACGCGTTGAGCGCGGTCTTGGATGGCGAGTACGCCGCCGACGGCAGCAGCGCCGAAAAGGGGCCGTTCGGGTCGCTGGTGAGGCTCAGCGACGCGGCGTGGCTGCTGACGTTGACGATCCGGGGTGCTCGTGACCGCCGCAGCAGCGGCAGCATGGCGTTGGTTGCCGCGATGACTCCGAAGACGTTGGTCTCGAACACCGCCCGGACCATGTCCACATCGACGGTGCTGGGGACCTGGTCGTGGGCGTCTTCGGGCGAGACCTGTCCGGATCCGGTGATGCCGGCGTTGTTGATCAGCACGTCGAGATGCCCGAAACGATCCTCGACCTGTCTTGCTGCCGCCTGGATGGTGGTCGGATTGGTGACGTCCACCGTGACGGCATGTACGTCGCCGCCCGCCGCGCGCAGCTCCGCCGCGGTCTGTTCGCCGCGCTGCGGGTCTCGGGCGCCGATCAGGACCGTCATGCCCAACGCGGCAAGGTGCTGTGCCGCCCCACGGCCGATGCCCTTGTTCGCCCCGGTGACCAGCGCGACTTTCTGGTGCGTGGTCCGCTCGCTCATGGTGAACTCCTTGCTGTGGAGGATGTGTTTTTCAGAACCTGTCTTGGGAAACCGAGACGAGCCCAGCCGATCTGCCCCTAGTCACGCTCGCCGGGTGTGGTGGGAGATTTTGCTCACCTGGGATCAGCACATGCTCACCGCGATCTCGCCGCCGTAGGTCGCCCGCGACTTGACGATCGGTGGCGGCAGCTGCCCGACCTCTTCCCGCATGCCGTTCAGTCCGTCGAAGAACGCCAGCTGTGAGGCCCACACCTGGGTCACTACGACCGTTTCCTCGTCGGGCGTCATCACGTCGAACGAGATGAAGCCGTCCTGCTTGCGTAGCGCTGATCCGGTGGTCTCTGCGCGCTGCACCTCCAGCTGCACGTTGGACGGGTCCAACTTGAAGATCGCCACTATTTGATACGCCACCCAGCAACTCCCTTCGGACTACCAATATGTTCGGCCTCCCGAACTATACGGTGAGGCTATCATCTTGTCCATGACCGAGATCCGTCTGCTGCCCGGCCTGCCGCTGACCCATACCCCAGCCGATCCGGCCCAGGAGGCTTGGCTGCTCATCGCCGAGGTCTCGGCGCTGCGAACCGGCCGCTGGATGATGGAAGCGGCACAGGTGGGGTTGACCGCGGTTCAAGCCCGAGCTCTGGTCGCGCTGAATCCACAGGTTCCGGCCAAGATGGGTGTCCTCGGATCCGCGCTCTGTATCGACCGGGCGTCGCTGACCGAGCTCGTGGATCAACTTGAGAGCCGCGGCTATGTGGAGCGGCAAGCCTCGCCGCAGGACCGGCGAGTAAAGGTCCTCGCCGTCACTGCGGCGGGCGTAGCCGCCCGAGAACGCCTAATTGAAGCCCTGATCACGCCGGATCCCGCGCTCGGCCGCCTGTCCGGCAAGCAACTCGGCGGCATCGTCACGGCGCTGCGCCAGGTGTTGGCCTGAACAGCCGCGCAACAGTTGTCGTGCTGCCACGGCTTCCCGACGCCACCCACGCGTGATCCGAACCGCGTCTTGACCTTGCCCATCACGGCCGTGACTGGCCTATTGGCTGGTTCTCAGCAGCGTCTTGCGGAGGACTGCTCGGATGTGGTCCGGATCGGCGTCGTGGTCGTCGAGGAGGATTGCTGTGCAGAGGCCGTCGGACAGTGCGACGAAGGCTTCGATGATGTCGGGGTCGTCGGTCTGTGTTCTGGCGAGTTCCGCGACGTTGTCGCGCCAGCGTCGTGCTACGGGGCGTAGGGCGGGTCGGCGAGCTGCCAGTGTGGACAGCTCCCGTTCGGCGAGTGCGCGCTCACGGCCGGGTCCGGCGGATTCGGCGATGAGCTTGGCGAGCCCGTCGAGCGGGTCGGCCTCGGTGTCGATGAGTTGGCGGATGCGGTGGGTATAGGTATCGGTGACGCTGGTCAGGGCCGCTATCAGCAGGTCGTCGAGGGTGGCGAAGTAGTAGAGCGTCAGGCTGGTGGTGATGCCAGCCTCCCTGGCCACGGTTCGGTGCGTGACGCCGGTGGCACCGTCGCGGCGGACGACGGTGAGGGTTGCCTCGATGATCTGGGCTCGGCGGCGTTGGCCGCGCAGTCTGCGCCCATCGCCGGTGTCTTGTTCAACCGCCATCGTCTCACCCCCACCGTCTCACCTGTCGTCGCCGCTCCCCCGATTCGAGGTTATCGGCTCCGCTTCAGGGTTGGCCTCCCCAAGGGGCCGCACATGTCGCAGTGTCGCGAAGCAGATCAGCGAAGCAGCCGCTATGGCGATTCCTGCTGCGACGGCGGCGGTGTTGAGCCCGCTGGTGAACGCGGCTCGTGCGTTGTCGAGAGCCCCAGCGGGTAGCTGGTTCACGACGGTCGATGCTCCGGAGAGACTGTCACGGTACGCCTCGGCCGCGGCTGAGCCCAGCCCGGAGGGAACCTCGACCGTGGTCCGGTAGGTCGCCATGGTGAGACTGCCCAGGAGCGCCACCCCTGCCGCGATGCCGAGCTCCTGAACGGTCTCCGACAGCGCGGCAGCAGATCCGGACTTCTCTGTTGGTGCCGCACCCACGACGATGTCGGTACCGAGTGCGGCGATGACCCCGAGTCCGAGGTAGACGAAGGCGAATCCAGCGACCACGGTCAGTTTGTCGTCCGTGCCGGCCACGGCAAGAAGGACGTATCCGACGAGCGAGAGCGCCAAGGTGGCGGCCATGACCACGCCGGGTGACACCCTACTGGCCAGCAGAGGCGCACCGATGGCTCCGATGAGCATGGCCAGTGCGGGTGGCCCCATCCACAACCCAGCCGTCGTCGGTGAGAGGCCCTCGACGAGCTGCAGGTACTGGGTGACCAGGAACATCACCCCACCAAAACCGACCAGGCCGATCAACAGGACGGTCAAGGCCGCGGAGAAGGCCCGGCTGGTGAAGAGCGTGATGGCCAGCAGCGGCTCTTTCAGGCGCAGTTGGCGACGGACGAAGGCGACTGCCGAGCCGCCAGCGAGAAGGACAGCGACCAGCGCCTGGACGTCGAGGCTGTGGGCCGCGACGTGCTTGATCGCATAGGTGATCGGCAGCATCGCCGCCAGGGACAACCCGACGCTCAGCAAGTCGAGCCGGCCGGTACGGGTCTGAAACTCCGGTAGCAGCGCTGGCGCACCTGCCAGTACCAGCACAGTCACCGGTACGGCGATGAGAAAGACCGCACCCCACCAGAAGCTGGAGACCAGCACACCGCCCACGACCGGGCCCGCGGCCATCCCGAGGGCAAACATCGTGGCCCACACACCGATCGCCAAAGCTCGCTGCCGCGCGTCAGTGAACATGTTGCTGATCAGTGACAGCGTCGAGGGCATCAACGTCGCCCCGGCCACCCCGAGCAGCGCCCGCGCCACTATCAGCCATAGGGCGCTGGGGGCGAACGCCGCACCGACCGAGGCCGCGCCGAACGCAGCCATCCCGATCATCAGCAGGCGGCGCCGTCCGACGCGGTCACCCAACGTCCCCATGGTGACCAGGAAACCGGCGATGAAGAAGCCGTAGGCATCCATGATCCACAACGTTTCCGTCGCGGTGGGGTCCAGGTCCGTGGCCAGACTCGGAACGACGAGGTAGAGCGCCGTCACGTCGAGGCCCAACAGCATCGTCGGCAACGCCAACAGCGCGAGGCCGCCCCACTCTCGCCGCCCGGCACGTCCCGACTGCCTCGCGCTCACGGCACCTCCCGCATACTAGTTGAACGAACGTACTAGTTGTACCATAGTTCAATACACGACCGCGACGGAGCCCAGAGCTGTGACACACAAGAACGCCCCACTGAGCGTGGAGGGAAGGCGACGGCTAGTGGAGAGGCGCAGAACTCGATCCATCGCTCACGTCGCTGTCGAGACAAGAATCTCCCGGGCATGCGCCTCGAAGTGGGTCAACCGATACCGGCGCTGCGGCGAACTCGGGCTGCACGACCGGTCCAGCGTGCCGCACACGAGGTCGCAAAGGCTTGGAAATGCTAGGCTTTGCGTTCATAGCAGCGGGCTAGGCGACGGTTGTTGGTCAGCCAGGACAGGCACGCCTCCACAAACCACTGCGTGAACCGGCGGTGCACCGTCGGCCGGGACACCCCGAAGAACACGGCCGGCAACTTCCGCCACGAACACCCCGCCTGGACCATGTACACGATCGCCGCCAGGCAGGCCCGATCATCAGCGCGGCGCTTCCCGCCACCCTGCGCTTCGCCGGCACTGGCAGCAGCGGCTGCACGACCTTCCAGAAGTCATCAGGTGCCCAGGTCCAGAACAGGGTGCGTTTCCTCTTGAGTGAGCGGGCGGCGGTGGTCACGCGGCCAGGGCGTATTGGTCCTTGTAGCGGCTGGCGTGGGTGCGCTGGTATTCGCGGTCGATGTGGAACTGCCAGTACTGGTCGAAGTCGCCGTTGGCGATTACTGCGCTCAGGAGGAGTACGGCTTCAGCGCCGGTCAGGCTCCAGCGGGCGCCGGTGATGTCGAGGCGGTCTTTGACCAGGTAGCGGCAGCAGCCTTCGATGACGCCGGTGGCGATGGGCCAGCCCAGGGCCAACGCGATGTGGTAGTTGAGGTAGGGCTGCTTGGCGTGCAGGTAGGCGGTGGCACGTTCCAGGCCGGGTGCGGGGTCGTTGGTCTGGGCGCGGATGCGTAACCGGGCGCATAGGTCGGCGACCACGCGCGGGGCGTGGCCTTCCAACAGGCCGCGGGCGGTGGCGTGGACGAAGGCGGCGTGGGCGTTGTGGCTGGTGTGCAGGTCTTCGGCAGCCTTCCACAAATACTCAAGCACGTGGATGAAGTCGACGATGATGTCGATGTGGACACCACGGCGTTGGGCTTCCTGCCGGATGCGGTCGAGTTGGTGGTTGGCGCCGTCGACCAGCACGACCCAGCGGCGGCGGTGTTGTGGGTCGCGGGCTTGGGCTTGGTCGAACAGGTCGGTGACCATGGGGGCGACGGAGTGCTCAAGCGAGGCGTCCACCTTCCGGCCACTGGTGCGTGGCCCGCGTCGGCGGGTGGCGCGTTCGGCCGGGTCGGCGGGCAGGATGTCGGCGGCGGTGCGCGGGGCCGGTGCGGCGTCGTAGACCGCGGTCACTACTGCCATGCGGGTGCGTCCGGTCCGTTCCCGGCGCGCCAGTTGAGCCGAGGGCGGCTGCGGGCCAGCCGGTCGGGTCGGGGCCGGTTCGCGTAAATCAGCACCGATCATGTTCACGCCGGTGGCGTCGATGCTGAGCACGAGCACGTCCCGGCCGTCGGCGGACGGATCGGTGCTCGGGCCGTCGGCCGGCTGGTAGAAGTCGCGGATGTCGACGGCCGTTTCGGTGGCGATCTGCATCAACTGGCGGGTGCCCAGATGCTGACCGGTGGCGCGGATGATCGCCTCCCGGGCAGCCCGCAGCGACCCGGCTGCCACCTCGTGCACCACCTGCCGCCGCAGCGGGAACGAATACAACCGTTGCGGCAACGCCAGTTGCGCGTCGGCCGGATACAGATTCGGTGCGCCCGGTGCCCGGTAGGCGATCCGCCGCACCTCCACCGGGCCGACGGTGGTAGCCACCAGGCGCCGGTGTCCGGCCTCGGCCCGCCGCCGTGCCACCCCGTCCGCGCCAGCTATCTGCCCGAGCCGGGGTTCGCGGGCGGCGCGCGCGTCCAACTGGTCCTGCATCAGCTGCCGCTGTAGTTCCCGCCCCGCCTCGGTGACGTACTCCTCCAACGCGTGCTGCGTGCAGGCCATCATCTCCGCTTCACTCAAACGGGCGACCATCCGCTAAAGACAGGCCCGGGAGGCGGCGAAATCGTCTCGTCCAGCTACGGCACAACCGCCGTGAAGTTGGTCATCGCTAGCGGTCAGGAGCTGACCGCCGGCGATGACCCCGGAGGCTGCGAACTGCACCAGTCGACTCGCGAAGTCCCGTAACCCAATCAGGTGCCACGCGGCGGCAGCGGCCACGCGCCATCCAAGACCACAAACGTCGGATCGCCGCTGGTAGTGGCGCGTTCCCATGTTGTACGGGACCCGCCGGGGGGCACCACCGCAGGGAATCTGACCTGCACAAACAGTCAGATGATATCGAAGGCTCCCGCTAGCGATCTGAACGAGTCCTCGAAAATCCCGCTTGTTCGTGCCGTCAACTGGATCAGCGTGGCGTGAAACGCCGAAGGACGAAGGCGCGCGGTTACTGATCGACGGTGAAGATGACCGCGCGGTTCGCGGCCGCTGCCTGGCGGTAGAAGTCGCGGACCTGCTTGAACCAGCCCCAGGTATAGCCGAAGTCTTCGTCGCTGAGCAGGCCCTGGTAGTCGGTGGGATCGATGCGGTCGTAGCGCTGGCGCATCCAGTTCTCGTCCACTGCCTCAAGGGCCGCTGCGACCTCGGCGACTTCACCTGCCCGCAGGTGGGCGACGATGTAGTCGTCGCCGTCATGGTGGTGGCCGCCGCCGAGCACCGCCATATCGAGCGGGGAAAGACGCCTGCCCGAGCCGAGCGTCCCATCGCTCAGGCAGCGATGGATGGCGTCCCATGCCTTGTCCGTCTCGCAGTCCAGCGGCTCGCCATCCCAGTCGCCCATCTCGACCTCCTCGACGAACGCTCGAACCTCGGCGTCGTCGCGTGTGGCCAACAGGGCGGCTTCCTGCTCGTCTGTGAGAGCGAAGAACATTCCTCGGCACGCCATGAGCCGCAGGGTAGCTTGCTCGCACCCGCCACGCCGTCACGCCCCGGCTTCCCAGGGCGGAGTCCCCGGCCCCTCCCCTGTCGTGATCAACCGTCGGAGACTTCCGTTGACGAAGAAGCCCCACGCGCTGGTGAGGTGGGCGTCGGTGACCCTCCAGACGAGCTTCTGGTCGGGGACGAGTTCGGTGACCTTCTGCTTGGAGTAGTGGAGGTCCGGGTAGCGGTAGGTGAACTCGGCGCCGGGTGTGTCGGCGTTGCCGTCGATGTCTCCGGTCCACCAGCCACGGACATTCGTGATGGCCTTGAATACCTCTGCGGCAGAGTGTTCGACGGTGAAGGACGTGGTGAAGTTCTGACTTGCCATGGCTGTTCCTCCGGTTGCGTGGTGGTAGTCCGGTCGAGGTAGTCCCGCAGCACCACGGGCGCGGCGCCGCTCGCCGGGCGCGGCGGTCACGAGGCCGACTCGGTCAGCGGAGTGAGGTGTTTGCCATAACGGCCCTACAGCATGAGCAACCAATCTGTTGCGATTGAGGTTATTGCAACTATCTGGTTGCGTCAATGGTGCCGATCACTCGCCGACGGCGTTCGTGGATGTGACCCGGTCAGTCCCACAGGCTCAGTGAGCGGGTGAGGATGGCGGCAACGTGGTCCTCGGTTACCGGCCGCGGCGCGGTCGCCAGCAGCCGTTGCTGCTTCATGGCGCCGGCGACCAGCGCGTCCAGGTCCTGCTCGCGGTAGCCGACCGCGTGGAGGCCGTTGGGCATCCCGATGTCACGCATGAGCGCCGTCAACTGGGTGGGCAGCCGCTCGCGTGGGTCGTCCGCGTCCGCGGGTCCGAAGAGCAGATCGGCGGCGCGCAGGTGGCGGTCGGGACAGGCCGAAAACGTGAACCGGAACGCCTCCGGGGCGGTGAGCGAAACCGCCATGCCGTGCGGCACCAGCGGTTCGGCGGCCGGGTAGCCGTCCGGGTGGAAGTCACGTACGCCGCCGGCGATGGGGTACGCGTTGGCGTGCGGTATGTGCACGCCGGCGTTTCCGAACCCGATGCCCGCAAAGGTGGCCGCCATCGCCATGTCGGTACGGGCGTCGAGGTTGTCACCGTGCCTCACGGCGATGCGCAGCGAGCGTGCCAGGAGTCGCAACGCCTTCTCGACCCACATGTCCGAGATCGGATTCGCACCGCAGTAGGGCACCCTCTGGTGCGGCGCTTTGCGGTCAAACGCGGTGTAGGGCCTGGCCGTGTAGCTCTCCAGGGCATGGCACAGGATGTCCATCCCACTGGCGGCGGTGACCTGTGCCGGTTGGGTGACTGTCAACAGTGGATCGACGATCGCGAGCGTGGGCCGCAGCCGGGGATGGCTGATTCCTGTCTTGACGTTGAGGCCGATGACGTCCAGCACGCAGATGGCGGTGCTCTCGGAACCGGTGCCGGTCGTGGTCGGCACCGCGACCAGCGGCTTGAGCGGCCGCTGCGGCGCCCGCCCGGCGCCCACCGGCGGATTGAGGTATTCCATCAGGTCGCCGGGATTGGTGGTAAGCAGGTTCACCGCCTTGGCGGTGTCGATGCTCGAGCCGCCGCCGACGGCCACGTACGCGTCCCAGCGGCCGTCGCGGGCCACCTCGGCCGCGTACCGCAGCGAGGCGTCGGTCGGCTCCACATGGGTCTCGGTGAAGACGGCTGCCTCGATGCCGTACCCGCGCATGGCCTCGGCCACCCGCTGCGGTGCGCCGGTTGCGGCGACGCCGGCGTCGGTGATGACAAGTACCCGCCGCACGCCGTACTGGCTCAGGTCGAAGCCAATCTCGTCCGCCGCGCCGGTGCCAAACTTCAACGCGGGCGCCGCGTACGTGAAGACCGTCTCCGGTCCGGTGGCCGTCATGGCGTAGCTCCGTCCATGGCCGTGCCGAGCAGCCGCAACGCCTCCCGTATCTGCCCGGGCACGGGGACCGGGCGCCGGGAGTCGGCCTCGACATAGACGTGCGCGAAGCGTCCGACCGCGGCGGGCTCCAGGCTGTGCTGGCCGAACAGCCCGAGTTGGTAGACGACGCTGGAGGTGCCCAGCCGTTCGAGCCGGATCCCGGCGGTCACGACCTCGGGGAAGCGCAGCTCGGAGAAGTACCGGCAGCGTGTCTCGACGACCAGTCCGAGGGCCGGCAACCGCCGGATGTCGACGCCGGTGGCCTCGATCAGCCAGCCGTTGACGGCCGTGTCGAACATTGAATAGTGCACGACGTTGTTGACGTGTCCGTAGGCGTCGTCGTCCGACCAGCGGGTCGGCAGTTCACGCAGCACCGGGAAGTCGCCGCGGCGGAGGCCGCGCGGGTCGTCGCCGTCGAACAGATTCACGAACGCAGCTTCGCACACGCGCCCGGACGGGCGTCGTACGCGAAGTAGCGGTTGCCGAAATGGTATCGAACCGGTCCATCCACGCGCCGCCGTCGGACTCTCCGTTGTGGATGGCCGCGTGAACCTCGACCATCACCGGCCGGCGCGCCGACCACGCCGTCGTTGCTCTCCGCCGCTATGCGTCGTCACAGAATGCGCATGGGGGGCGCTGCTAGTTGGACCAGGTGTAACCCGCCAGGGCGGCCCCTGCCTGGGCCAGGCCGAGGAGCACGGCGGCCCCGGTGGCGGTCAAGAGGGCAGCGACAGTCGTGACTCGCATACGCACGATGATCTCCTTAGGCGATCCTGTATGGACAGTGCTCCTCCACTCTATCGAGGTGTGTGGCCCTGTCGATGGCCGAAACGGCCAAACTCTGAACCGCCTAGGAGTTGAGCAGCCCGCGCTCCGCCATGAAGGCGCCTAGCGTCTCGGCGTCTTCGGCGGTCATGAAGCGGCGTGGGATCACGGTTGCCGGTATCCGTCCGACATACACGATCCAGAAGTCAGGGGTGTCCACGACCCGGTCGACTCCGTCCCAGGCAATTCCGCCGGACTCGGTGCCGCTGCGCATCATGATGTTGTCGTCGGTGATGTCGTAGCCGCCAGCCACGGCGTAGCGGCTGGAGCGGCGGCGGGCTCTGAATCGCACCCACGGCGAGTACAGCAGGGAGAGCAAGCCGCCCATCACCAGCGCGAAGCACAACGGCGAGATCCAATCACCCCAGCCGACCTGCCGCGAGACAACCAGACCGATCGCCCCAACTGCCATCAGTACAGCGCCGATGTAGCCGTACCGACGCAGCCGAGCCCGGCCGAGCACGTCGGCTACACGGCCCGGATAGGCTGGATCGGCCGGGACATCGAATCGGATACGCACGCCAGAACGATAGTGCCCCGCATCCCCTCGACAGCGCACCCCGCTCGCATCCACTCCGGCGTGGTCAGCCTTACGGTCCTCAGCTGGTGATCGCATCCCGTGTTGCGCCAGAAGTCCGCGTCGTCCAGTAGGGCCTCACGGGTGCATATCACCGATGCCGCGTCAGCCACGGTCGAGGCCATCGAACGCGGCAAGCCGGTCTAGAGGCTGGCGATTTGCTCGGCGGTGAGGGTGATGCCGCCCGCCGCCACGTTCTCCTCCAGGTGCGCCACGGATGAGGTACCCGGGATGGGGAGCATGACCGGCGAGCGGTGCAGCAGCCAGGCCAGCGCGAGCTGGGCCGGGGTGGCGCCGGTCTGCGTGGACAGGGCGTCCAGCGGTCCGCCGGGCTTGGCGAGCTCGCCGGTGGCGATGGGGAACCACGGGAGGAAGCCGATGCCCTCGGCCGCGCAGTAGTCGAGTACCGCATCGGACTGGCGGTTCGACAGGTTGTACAGGTTCTGCACGGTCGCGATTTCCACGTACTCGCGGGCCTGCACTATCTCCTCCACCGTTACCTCGGACAGGCCGATGTGCCCGATCTTGCCCTCCTTCTGCAGCTCGGCGAAGACACCCAACTGGTCGGCGAGTGGTACGGCGGGATCGATGCGGTGCAGCTGGTACAGGTCGATACGCTCGACGCCGAGGCGGCGCAGGCTCATCTCGGCCTGCTGGCGCAGGTACTCGGGACGACCGACGGGGTACCAACCGCCCGGACCGGTACGGACCAGGCCGGCCTTGGTGGCGATGACCAGGTCCTCCGGGTACGGATGCAGCGCCTCCTTGATCAGCTCCTCGGACACGTACGGCCCGTAGGAGTCCGCGGTGTCGATGAGATTGACGCCGAGCTCGACCGCCCGCCGCAGGACCCGGAGCGCCTCGTCGTGGTCGTGTGGCGGCCCCCACACGCCTGGTCCGGTGATCTGCATCGCACCGTAGCCGAGCCGGTTGACCCGCTTCTCCCCGCCAATAGCGAACGTCATGTGGACTCCTCCTTATCCGCCGGCACGAAATCCGCGCCGTGGGCCGCGCCCGGCGGTCCGGGCACGGCAGCCACGCTGCCCGAGGTTCGGCTGGCTAACCAGAGCGCCGTTTTCCTACCACTGGCAGGGTCAGGCTACGGATGGGTGAACTGGGCATACTGGCTACATGGCGGTGGATCAATCAGTCTCCGGCGGCCGGACGGTCGCCGCGCTCGACCGGCGCGCGGAGCTCGGCCAGTTCCTGCGCGCCCGCCGGGCCGCGTTGAAGCCGGAGGCTCTCGGATTGCCCGGTTTCGGCCGGCGGCGCCGGGTCCCCGGGCTGCGTCGCGAAGAGGTCGCCCAGGTGGCCGGGGTCTCCGTCGCGTACTACACCCGGCTGGAGCAGGGCCACAGCGACAACGTCTCGGCCGAGGTGCTCGGCGCCATCGCCCGGGCGCTGCGGTTGACCGACGCCGAGCACACGTACCTGACGCAACTGTCGAAGCCCAAGCCGTCCAAGAAGCAGGGGGTCGCCTGCCAGCGGTCTCAGGTCCTGCGCCCTGCCCTTCAGCAACTGCTCGACGCCTTCGACGGCGTACCGGCGTACGTCATCGGGCAACGCGGAGACATCCTCGGTTGGAACCGGCTCGCCGCCGCGCTGTTCGGAAACTGGGACGAGCTGCCGCCGCAGGAGCGCAACTGGGCCCGGCTCATCTTTCTCTCCTCGACCACGCGCGACCTGTTCGTCGACCGGGATGCCAAGGCGGCCGCCATCGTCGGCTTCCTCCGCATGGACGCCGGCCGGTGCCCCGACGACGCGCAGCTGGCCGCCCTCGTCGGTGAGTTGTCGGTCAAGAGCGAGGAATTCCGCCAGCTGTGGGCCGCCTACGCGGTGCAGCAGAAGAACCATGGGACGCTGCGACTGAACCATCCGCTGGTCGGCGAGCTGACCGTGGCGTACGAGTTCTTCCCGCTGCCCGACGACCCCGCCCAGTCCCTGATCACCTACCACGCCGAGCCGGGCTCCGCTTCGGCCGACGCCCTGCGGCTGCTCGCCAGTTGGGGCACCGACGCCCTCCCTCCTCTCCGCTGAGCCCGGCCCCATGATGGGTCAGCCCGCCGCGCGTCGAATGATGACGTCGCCGTGTCAGGCCTGACCGTTTGTCATCCGGCCGATCCGGATGGCACCGTCGCTCGTCTTGGCGGTGATGCTGCCGTCGGCGCGGTCGATGTCGAAGCCACCGCTGCCGCTGCTGAGGTCGAGGTCGGCAAAGGCGTGGCCGATCCAGATCTGCCCGCCCGAGCTCGAGAGCCCGACAGTGCCCTTGACCTCGCTGATCCGCGCGGCGACCACGCTGCCTTCGATGGTGGCGCGCCCGGCGATGTGGCCGATCGTGACGTCACCGGCGGCGATGTTCGCCTGCAGCGTGCTGATGCGATCCAGCTGGACCCGACCCTTTGCCATGTGCAGCTCGCACTCGCCGAGTGAGCCGTCGGTGTGAACACTCGAGTGCGCCAGGTAGGCGGTCAGGCTGGAGCCGGTGGGTAGGTCGATGGTGATGGCGACCGAACCGTTCTTGTCGCCGCAGGCGGTTGCCTTACCGATAGCCGGCCGCCGGTGAAGTCGACCTTGGTTTTGTTGGCCACGTTGATATCTGACTGGCTTGCCTTGTTGACGGGTTCGACCCGTACGGCGGTGTCGGTCCGGTCGCTGGCGGTCACCCGCACCTGAGCGCCGGCGACTTGCACGGTGGCGGCGATGGGCCCTGGCGTGGTGAAGGTAGGCATGACGCTCACGCTCGCTTCGTGAAGGTGGAACGCGCCCACAGGTATCCGACGAGACCGATGCCGACGCACCAGGCGACGGCGGTGATCGCGTCGCTGGAGGACGGTGTGCCGGCCAGCAGCCCGCGCATGGTTTCGATGATCGGGGTGAAGGGCTGGTACTCCGCGAACTGGCGCAGCCCCGGTCCCATCTTGTCGGCCGGAACGATCGCGCTGCTGAAGAACGGCAGCATGACCAGCGGCACGGCGGCCATACCCGCCGTTTCCGGAGACTTCGCCGCCAATCCCAGCGCGACCGTGAGCCAGCCGGCCGCGAACCCGAGCAGCACGACGACGCCGGCCACGCCGAGCCAATCCAGGAAACTCGCCGCCGGGCTGAAGCCCAGCAGGAACGCCACGCCGATGAGGGCGGCGATGGCCAGCAGGTTGGTCAGCAGGCTGGCGACGACGTGCCCGGTCAACACCGCACCGCGGGAGACGTCCATGACCTTGAACCGGTTGATGATCCCCTTGGTCATGTCGGAGTTCACCGATGTCGCGGTGGCCCCCAGCCCGTAACAGACTGCCAGCAGGATCAGTCCCGGCGTCGCGTAGTCGATGTAGTCGACACCGACGCTGAACGCATCTCCCATCATGTACACGAACATCAACATGATGATGATCGGCATCAGGACCGCGTTGAACACCGAGATCGGGTTCCGGGCGATGTGTTTGAAGTTGCGGCGCAACATGACCAACGAATGCGACTTGGTGTTCATTTCGCGTCCACCTCCGTGGTGTGGCCCGTCAGGGCAAGGAAAACGTCGTCGAGGTCGGGGGTGTGCACAGAGAACTCTTCGGCGCTGAGCGAGTGCTCGTCGAGCCTGTCCAGCAGAGCCCGCAACGATTGCGTCCCGCCGTCGCTGGGAACCCGCAGGGCCAACGCCTCGTCGTCCCGCGTGGAGTCGGTGAAGATCCGCGCCGCCGCGTCGAGCTGGGCGGCGGTGGTGAACCTGAGCCGGACATGGGTCCCGGGTATCTGGCGTTTGAGGTCGTCGGCAGTGCCCTGGGCGACCAGACGGCCCTTGTCGAGCACCGCGATCCGGTCGGCGAGCTGGTCGGCTTCCTCCAGGTACTGGGTGGTGAGGAAGATCGTCACGCCGTCGGCGACCAGGTCACGGATCATCGACCACATCGTGCGGCGGCTGCGCGGGTCCAGTCCCGTCGTCGGCTCGTCCAGGAAGATGATCCGTGGGTTGCCGACCAGCGTCATCGCCAGATCGAGCTTGCGGCGCATACCCCCGGAGTATGTCGACGCGGGCTTCTGCGCCGCTTCCACCAGATCGAAGCGTTCCAGCAGTTCTGCGACGACCCGCTTGCCGTCACCGGAGGTCGCCCGGTTCAGATCCACCATCAGCTGCAGGTTCTCCTGCCCAGACAGCAGCTCATCCACCGCCGCGAACTGACCGGTGACCCCGATCGCCGCCCGCACCGCCTTGGCCTCGTTGGCGATATCGTGCCCGGCTACCCGTACCGTCCCACCGTCGGCCTTCATCAACGTGGTCAGCACGTTCACCATCGTCGTCTTGCCCGCCCCATTCGGACCGAGCAGTGAAAAGACCGTGCCCTCACGAACTTCCAGATCGATACCGTTGAGAACGATCTTGTCCTTGAACGCTTTACGCAGCCCTGAAACCGCGATCGCTGAATCTGTCATGCAGCCAACGATCGGGGCCTGACCTGCCACGCCCCTGACACGCCCCTGACACGACCACTGACACGGCGTTCACCCTCGTCACACCGGGCCGGGACGCCGCGCACCCCTACCCGCCCCGCCGGCGAGCAACAGGGTTCGCGCCGACTGATACCGGCAGCCGGCGGCGTCGAACGCGTCCGCCGTCGCGAGCAGCCGCTCCTGATCCTCGTTGAGCAGCGCTTCGGCCCGCTCCACGATGGCGCCGGCGACCGGGTTGCCGGCCACGATGGTGCGGGCGACGGCCAGGCGGTCGCGGGCGTCAGCGCTCCCGGCGAGCACGGCGGCCTCGGCGCGCAGGGCCACATACCAGTGGAGCCAGATCCAGGTGACCCATCTCCACACCTCGCCGGGCTCGGGCGCCGTCCTCTCCAGCGCCTCGTTTGCCTGCCCACGGTGGAGCATGAGGATCGTGTCGAAGACCGCCCCGAAGCCGTAGGTGTACGCCGGCGAGGCGCCGAGTTGCTTTAGGACCGCGTTCCATTCGCTCTGGGCGTCGTCGTCACCGCGCAGGCCGTGGATCGTCGCCACACCGGCCACCGCCGGGCCGAGGAACGACCTGGCCGGGCTCCCGGCCCGCTGCCACGCCTCCAGGAACCGGACGCTGACGGTCAGCACCTCGTCGACCTCGCCCGCCAGCGCGTCGGCCACCAGCAGCCAGCTCGTGGCACGGTGACCGACCTCCGCCAGCAGCGGATGGTCGGCCAGTTGCCGCGCCCACCGGCGGGCACCCGGCAGGTCTCCCACACCGAGGCTCGCCTCGGCGGCTATGCCGAGCGCGTCGATCAGCTCGTGGGTTCTGGCCGGAGTATCCGGTGTGGACGAGAGCAGAGCGATCCTGCGCCGGGCCGTGGCCGCCGCTGCGAACGTGTCACCAGCCCAGCACTGGGCACCGAGGAGAGCGTCCAGCGCGGCGGACTGCGCGAGCGGGTCGTCGGTACGGTAGGCGAGTTCGACGGCCCGTTCGGCGCGCGCGATCGTCTCCGGTACGTCATTGTCGACCGGGCCCTGGATGGCGCCGAACGCGTCACTGAGCACCCCGGCCTCGGCCAGTGCCACCGCGGCCTGGGCGGCTGCGTCGTCGCCGGCCAGCTCGCGTGCCTCGGCGATGAGCGCGATCGCCTCGTCCTCCGGCGGGATCCGCACGAACTTGCCCGAGAACCGGTACGCGGTGGTGGCTGCCGTCGCGAGGTCGAAGGCGGCGCCGGCGGTGTCCGCGGCCAGGCGAGCGGCGTCCGCGGCCGCGCGGTGGAGGCGGTACATGTCATCGCCGCGCAGCCGGCACCCGGCCACGGCCGCGGCGTGCCGCAGCATCGACGCGGCGGCCGCCGGGGCGTCCGCCAGAGCGGCCGCCTGCTCGTACCGCTGCTGGGACTCGCCGATGAGGTTGCGGGTGAAGGCCAGCTCCGCCAGGTGCAGGGCGAGCTGGTACGCGTCGGCGCGCTGCTCCGGCCGCTCGGCCGCCCACGCGAGGGCGGCGCGGAGATCGTCCGCCACCGGGTCGAAGCGGGCGCGCCAGCCTTCTCGCCGCCCAGCCAGTGCGGCGGCGTTGGAAAGGCACCAGCGAAGGTGCCGGGATCGGGCGTCGGCCAGCTCACCGGCCTCGGCTAGCCGCTCCGTCCCGTACTGGCGGATGGTCGAAAGCGCCCGGTAGGCGGTGCCGCCCGGGGAGGCTGTCACCACCAGCAGGCTCTGCTCGGCGAGCCGGGCCAGCCCGTCGGCGACGACGACGGTCTCGGCCCTGGCCACCTCGGCCGCCGCCTCGACGGTGAACGGCGCGACGAAAACCGACAATCGGCGCAGGAGCGCACGATCGGCCGGCTCCAGCAGGGCGTGGCTCCAGTCCAGCGCCGCACGCACCGAACGGTGCCGATCGTCTGCGCGGGAGCCGCCGGCGAGCATCCGCAGCGGGTCGGACAGCGCGGCGGTGAGGCCATCCAGCCCGAGCGAGGGCCAGCGGGCGGCGGCCAGCTCGATCGCCAGCGCCATTCCGTCGAGCCGCTCACAGAACGAGGCGATGTGATCGCGCAGCGCCGGATCCGGCGGCAAGCCCACGGCCGCCGCCCGGTCCATGAACAGCGCGACCGCGTCCGACTCGCCGTCGCCGGCCAGCGACAGCGGCGGAACCGCGTACACCCGTTCGAAGGGCACCATCAACCGGGCGCGACTGGTCGCCAGCGCCGTCAGTCGCGGACACGCCGCGAGCAGCCGCTCCAGGAACAGCGCCACCCCGTCCCGCACCTGCTCGCAGTTGTCCAGCACCAGCAGGGCGTGCCGGTCGGCAAGCGCCGCGACCACCGACTCGTCCATACCGCGGCCGGGCTGCTCGCCAAGGCCAAGCCCGCCGGCGACCGCCGCCGCCACCATGCCCGGGTCGGTGATCGGTACCAGGTCGACGAACCACACCCCGTCTGGGTACTCGCTGGCCGCATCCGCGGCCACAGTCGACGCGAGTCGGGTCTTGCCCACGCCGCCGGGCCCGACGGCGGTCACCTGCCGGTGCGCCTTGATCATCTCGGCCAACTCGGCCCGCTCCCGCACCCGGCCGATGAACGAGGTCAGCGGGGCCGGCAGGACCGTCGCGGTGTGGGACCGGTCGGCGCGAGTCAGCTCGGCCGCGTGCTTGGCAAGCGCCCGCCGGTCCGGCACCTCCAGCTTGCGCAGCAGCGAGGAGACGTGGCTTTCGACGGTGCGCACCGAGATGTACAACCGCGCCCCGATCTCGGCGTTGCTGAGGTGCTCGCCGATCAGCTCCAGCACCTCGGCCTCCCGAGCCGAGATCTCCACCGTCGCCGTCACGGCCCCATTGTCCCGTACCTGCTCAGCGCGGGGTCCGCGCCCGGATCCGTGGCCGGTTCCGTGGTCGCCACGGATTCGGAGCGGCCACCCCGAAGGAAGAGTGACCAGCATGTTCACCACGTACAGGAAATCGTTTGGGCCGGTGCTGGAGCAGCCGTTGTTGCGCCGGCTCCTGCCCGGGATGGCGGTATCGGCGCTCGGCGACGGAATGAGCATGGTCGCGGTGGCCTGGCTGGCGGTACAGATCGCACCCGCGGGCTGGGTCATCGGCGTCGACGCGGCGAGCTTCGCGATCCTGGCGGTCAGCTGCGCGACCGCGGCCGGCCGACGCGGTGTCGCCGCGGCACCGCAGGCGCCTGAGCAGGCCGCGACCGGAGGCTGGCAGACCATCCTCCGGCAGCCGAGGCTGCTCGGCCTGCTCGCCACCACGTGCGCCTTCTTCTTCCTGTACGGACCGGTCGAGGTCGCCCTGCCCATCTACATCGCCCACGACCTGGACGGCTCGTCGGTGCTGCTCGGCGCCTTCTGGACCGCGTTCGGCATCGGGGCGATCGTCGGCGGGCTGGCCTCCGGCCTTCTCCAGAACCGCCGCCTGTCGACAGTCGTCGTCGGCATCATCATCGGGTGGGGTGCCGCTCTGCTGCCGATGGCGCTGACCAAGGCCGTCTGGGCGGGCCTGCTCGGACTGGCGATCGGAGGCCTGATCTACGGCCCGTTCACCGCGATCTGCGTCGCGCTCTTCCAGCGCACCAGCCCACCGCACACACTCAGCCGCGTGCTCGCGACCCGCACCGCCCTCACCCTCCCGTCGACCGCCCTCGGAACGCTCGCCGGTGGCCCCGTCGTGACGGCGATCGGCGCCCAACCCACACTGCTCGCGTCTGCATTGCAGACGATCGCCCTCGGCGTCGCGATCGCCGCCGCCCGCCATATGATCTCCGCACCGGCTCCCCACCGTCGATCTTCCTTGGTCGGCGCTCCCGGGTCGGCGTGAATTGGGTTGCGGGGCGGGAGGCACCTCGTCACCTGAAAAGCCCGTCGCGGGTGGCGGATCTGGCGGTCCGCCACCCGGTGAGGGGTCAGAGGCCGATGCTCGCCTGCGGGCCGGTGTGGGTCCGCAGCAGACCTGGTACGTCGGCGGCGGGCGTGAGCGTGTACGAGTAGAAGCTGCTTGGGTTGAACGCGGAACCCTTCGAGGTGACCTTGCCGGAGTCCCACGGGCTGTTGACGGTGATGTTGCCGCGCTGCACGAGCTCGCCCGCCTCGACGTAGTACGGGTTGCGGACGTTCTCGAAGTAACTGTTTTCGATGACGGCCTTGGTCAGGCCGCGCACGTAGTTGCCGTACGAGGTGCAGTTCTGCAGGTAGTTGTTGTACATGTGCAGGTTGGCGATGTTGTCCGCGCTGGGGTTCCGGGTGGTGGTGTTCTGGAACCAGTTGTGGTGGATGGTGATCCGCGCGGTGACGTTGTCGGTCCAGCCGATGCCGAACGTCTTGTTGTTGCTGCTCAAGTGGTTCCAGGACACGGTCAGGTTGGTGGTGTCCTTGCGACTGTCGATGAGACCGTCGTTCATGCGGGACAGCCGGTTGTGGTCGATCCAGATGCGGTTGGCGGTGTCCATCTGGATGGCGTCGTAGTCGTACGCGTCGTCGCCCGGGTCGTCGTCGGGCATCAGGGTGTCGCGGATGGTCAGGTTGCGGATGATGACGTTGCTGACGCCGGCCGCCAGGAAGAAGCCGCCGCCGACGATGTGCCCGCTGGTGCCGACGCCGATGATCGTCTTGTTGGACGCCACCCGCAGCTCGGTGCCCTTGGGGCTGATGTTGATGGTTCCCGCGACCCGGATGATGTACGGGGTGCTGGCCGTCACGTACTGGTTCAGTGCCGCCTGCGTGGTCACGGTGACCGTCTGGCCGCCAGCACCGCCGGTCGTGCCCTGCGCGAACCCGTCGGGCACGTTCGAGTACGGCGCGGCGGAACCGCCGAGCTTGTGGAGCATCCATTGCTGGTTGGCGCCGTCGGTGTCGGCGTACTGGGAAATCCGCCCACCATCGACAGTGGACCACTCCCACACATCCAACGCCTTACCACTATGCCGGTTGATCAACTGGACGTGACCATCAGCCGAGTCCGTAACACCGAAATGCTGCTTGGTGTCACCGCTAGCCGCCTGCTGAGTCAGCTGCGCACCGTCCTGAGCCGACGCGACCTGCAACACCTTGCCACTGAGCCGCGACTTGATCTGGTAGTAACCGTTCGTCGCCGGCACGAACTGCCACTGCTGCTGGCCACCGTCGTTACGCGCCCACTGCACGATCGGCGCACCATCATTCGACGCCAGGTTGTACACATCGATCGCCTTACCACTGTGCCGCGACGTCAGCACGTAGTAGGCGCCCGTATCGATCGTGGCAGCAAGCGACGGCGACGCCGACACCACGACCGCGGACGGCACCACAATCGCCACCACAGCCAACGGCAACCAGCGCCTGAGGTTTTTGACCATCCGAGAACCTTTCGAGGCGATTACTGTGAGCGAGCACTGTCGATGGAGCGATCGGCAGCACTCTGGTAGATGCCTGGCGCGCGGCGCGGATAACCGAAAATGCTGAAAGAAATTTGGCGCCATGCGCCACCAGCGCCAACTCGCCATACAGATGACCTTCTTTACAGACAGACATCGCTGTGCGACTATCGGCAACAGTGGACGCGATGATGACGCACAGTGAAGCTCTCAACGTCACCGCGCTCGTACGCGCCGCTCAAGCGGGAAGCAAAGACGCGCTCAACGAGCTCGTCGCCGCACACCTCCCGGTCGTCTACAACGTCATCAGCCGGGCACTCAACGGACACGCGGACGTCGACGACCTCGTGCAGGAGACGATGGTCCGGGTCATCCGCGGGCTGCCAGGGCTGCGCGAGCCAGACCGGTTCCGCTCCTGGGCGGTGACCATCGCGTACCGGCAGCTCCACCTGTACCTACGCAATCGCCGGAAGGCGATGGTCCGGGTCGCGGAGGCGCCGCCGGACGTGCCGGATCCGGGTGGCGACTTCGCCGAGCAGACCGTCAACGCGCTGGTGCTCAGCGGACAGCGGCAGGAGCTGGCCGAAGCGGTCCGGTGGCTGGAAGACGCCGATCGCCAGCTGCTGGCGCTCTGGTGGCAGGAGGCCACCGGCGAGCTGACCCGCGCGGAGCTCGCGGCCGCTATCGAGGTCAAGCCAAAACACGCCGCCATGCGCGTCCGGCGGTTACGCGAGCGGCTCGACGCGGCGCGGGGCGTCGTCCGCGCCCTGCGGGCCCGGCCGCGCTGCGCCGAACTGGGCGACCTGCTCCAGAGCTGGAACGGCGTCGCCGACCCCTTGTGGCGCAAGCGTCTGATCCGGCACACCCGCGACTGTCCACAGTGCACCGCTCACCGCCATGGCCTTGCCACCCTGGAAGACCTGGCCCTCGGCGCGACCGCACTGCCGGTACCCCTGGCGGTGGTCGAAGGCCTACGGATCGCGCTCGAAGCCGCCGCACCGGCGGCCCAGGCCGCGCCGTCGCTTGCGCAGGCGCTGCTCGCGCAGGTGCAGGGCTTCCTACACAACAAGCTGGCGGCAACGGCGGCGGCAACGGCCGTCGCCAGCGGCGGGTTCGCGTACGCGGTCTACCACGAGCCCGCGCCACCCCCGCAGGGCGCGACGGTCGCCGTGAGCCCGACGGCGGCGACCCGGACCCTGGTACCCCAGCCACCCGCGCTGGCGGCGAGCCCGACGGCGGCCCGCACGTCGGCGCCCCCGGCGGCAGTCAGCGGCGTGGCGGTAGCCGACGTGTACGTGGCCGCGAACGGGTCGGACGCCAACGACGGCAGCCTGGAGCGGCCGTACGCGACCCTCGCCAAGGCGGTCGCGGTCGTGCGGCCGGGGCAGACCATCGCGCTCCGGGGCGGTACCTACCGCCCGACCGAGCCGGTGGCCATCGACACGAGCGGCGACCCGGAGCGCCGAATCACGCTCAGCAACTACCGCGGCGAGCGCCCGGTGATCGACGCCAGCCGGGTGCCGGCCGAAAGCTGGGCCGTGACCCACCGGGGCGGCTACTGGACCGTGCAGGGCCTGGAAATCAAGAACTCACGTAGTCACGCGTACGTGTGCCTCTCCTGCCGCGGCAACATCTTCCGGCGACTGTCCATCCACGACAACGTCCGCTCGGGGCTGACCCTTCGTGATCCCGGCACGGTCGACAACCAGGTGCTCGACAGCGACTTCTGGCGCAACTACGACCCCACCGACGCGGGCCACTCCGGCGTCGGCCTGGCGATCAAGTTCGGCTCGGGCACCGGCAACGTGGTCCGCGGCTGCCGGGCCTTCGACAACGCCGACTCCGGCTTCGACCTGGGCGAGTTCGCCGACGCGGTACGCCTGGAATACAACTGGGCGTACGGCAACGGCGTCAACCGCTGGAACGCCACCGTCTGGCAGAGCAACGCCGACGGGTTCCACCTGGGCGGCGTCGCCCCGGCACCCCACCTGTTGCGGCACAACGCGTCCTGGGCCAACATCGGCCACGGCTTCAGTGACGCTGGAAACTCGGGGCGGCTGGAGCTGAGCAACAACACGGCATTCCGCAACGGTGGGATCGGGTTCCACATGCCCGGCGCGGCGGCGACCATGCGCAGCAACGCCTCCGTCGACAACGCTGGTGCGGCCGACCTGGGCAGGGCCACGACGTCCAGCCGCAACACGTGGGACGGCGGCGCCTTTCCAGCCGAGATGTTCGAGTCCACCGATCCCAGCCAGGCGCAGGGTCAGCGGCGGCCCGACGGCCGGCTCCCCGCGACCGACTACCTCACCACCGGCCGTGGCGTCGGCGCCTCTATGCGCGAACCAGGTACTTCTTGATGGCGCGGGCCCGCCGCGATGCCGTCGAACACCTCCGGCATGGCGGGCTCCGCGACGAGGGGCCTAGGCCCGGGCCGGCCCGGAGTAGTCCGGGGCGACGTAGACCGGCCGCCGCTCGCCTCCGCCCTGCGCGAAGCGCCTCGTGTACACCACGCGTTCGCTGGCCGGGGCGGGACCGACACCGGCGGGCACCCGGGCCACGCTGTAGAGGACGGGCAGCGACGCCGCCCCCTGTGCCTTCCGGCACGGTGGGACGTCGTGCCGTTCGCCGTGCCAGGGGCCGCCCAGGAAGAGCACCTGCATGTCGTCGCGTCTCCCGTTCCGGCTCCGGGCCTTCGGTGCGGTCGCACGTCCCGATCCTGGTGCCTAGGTGATCGTAGTCCTGGCACCTCCCCGGTGAACATGGGTCAGGTCGTGATACGGTAGGAACGTTGCAGTTTTGGTTTCCGCGTACTTTGCAGGCGCCTGGTGACTCGATGATCCAGGCGCTCTTTGTTTTGCCGGTTTTCTCCGGACGAGGATTGATCAACGCGGCGACGCGGAACTCGCGCGGTGCGGGTTCCATCAGCCTTGCACGAAGGAGATCGACATGGCTGTCGGCACTGTGAAGTGGTTCAACGCGGACAAGGGCTTCGGGTTCATCACCCAGGACAATGGCGGCCCGGACGTGTTCGCCCACTACTCGGCGATCGCGGCTGACGGATACCGCAGCCTGGAAGAGAACCAGCGCGTCGAGTTCGAGATTCAGCAGGGCCAGAAGGGCCCGCAGGCGGCGAACATCCGCCTGATCTGAGGCCGCCCCCGCGTATCCCCATGGCGTCGACGCATGAGCGCGAAGCCGCGGAGACGCGATCGGCGACTCATTTTCGCGCGCCTTCCGTGCGGAACGGACTCCGTCCCGCACGGGAGGCGCGTCGCCTTGTAAAGGGGATGACGCTGAACGCTCTGGACCGATCCGACGCACCCGGTATGGATCAGCTCACGCTGTCTTCGGTGCCACTGGTGCCGGAGATGCGCCTGTTTCTCGCCGAGGACGCGATCGTTCTGTGGGCCCGGCTAGAGGCGGCCGCAGGTGCGCCGCTTCCAGCGCCGTACTGGGCCTCGGCCTGGGTCGGTGGGCAGGCGCTCGCCCGGTACATTCTGGATCATCCAGAGTCCGTCGCCGGGCGTAGCGTGCTGGATCTCGCCTCCGGGTCGGGCATCGTCGCGATAGCGGCGGCGATGGCCGGCGCGACGGACGTCATCGCCACCGAGATCGATCCCAACGCGATCGTCGCGATTCGCGCGAACGCGGAGGCCAACGGCGTCGTCGTCACGCCGCTGGAGGCGGACGTCCTGGACGGTAACGGTCAGGACGCCCAGGTGGTTCTCGCCGGCGATGTGCTCTATGACGAGTCCGTCGCCGACCGGGTCCGGCCTTTCCTGGTCCGTGCCGCGGGCCACGGTGCGCTGGTGCTGCTGGGAGACCCGGACAGGGGCCACCTGCCAGCGGGGTCGCTGGACCTGGTGGCCACCTACCCGGTACCGGTGGTGGGTACGCCGGAGGACGCCCTGCTACGCAGGACCAACGTCTTCACGCTCCGGCATGACCCATCGGAATCGCCGCTAGGATCTGCGGCCCGCTAGCAAGTACGACATATCGGGCTCTTTTCGCACTCAGGACGGCGTAGGGTCATGAGGCCGTTATAGAGCTGATCCGGACGTGTCCCAGCCCGTTCGGATCGGACGGTGGGGGGTCCTGGGCTTCGGTTCGAAGCTTAGGACCCCCAGCACGTTGTCAGGCCCGGCCGGCACTCGGCCCGTCGCCATCCTCGCCGCGCAGATCCTCCTCGCGCCTGCGTAGGTCGGCCTCCCACTTGCGGAACAGTTCCTCGTCTTCCTCACGGCCACGCGCCTGGCCGCGCATGAACTCCGGGTCGTCGTCCGGTGCGAGGGGCCGCGGCCGCTCATACTCAGGGAAGCCGCTGCCAGGACGCCAGTCACCGGCCCGGCCGACCTTGTGCTTCTGGGGGCGACCCGCGATGAACCACGCGATCGGCCCGATCGGCGGAAACAACAGGATGATGAACACCCAGGCCAGCTTCGGCAGGTTACGTACCGCGAACTCCTCGGTCGAGATGCAGTCGATCAGCGCGACCACGACCAGGAGCAG
Organism: Micromonospora sp. CPCC 206061; assembly: GCF_036906915.1. Lineage (NCBI taxonomy): Bacteria > Bacillati > Actinomycetota > Actinomycetes > Micromonosporales > Micromonosporaceae > Micromonospora > Micromonospora sp. CPCC 206061. Next base: position 1,753 of record NZ_JBAKHX010000077.1, on the reverse strand, counting down.
GTCGACGATGAACAGCAAGCCGTAGAGACGAACCACGGCGGCTATCCTGCCGCAAGATCACGTTCCCATGTGCCCCGCCTCGCGCCGCGCAGTGGGCCCCGGCAGGCGCTCCTCGATCGCCACCGCGAGAACCGATGAGTTTGTCAGGCCCCGGGGGTCTAATCGTCATCGGATACGTCTGCCTCGAACCCCAGTGGAGCGGGGCACGGCGTTGGACAATGTGGGAGAGGAGCACACGCATGAGCGGAGTACGGCTGCTGGTCGGCACGCGCAAGGGCGCGTTCATCCTGACCGCGGACGGTGTCCGCCGGGAGTGGGAGGTCAACGGCCCGCTTTTCGGCGGCTGGGAGATGTACCATCTCAACGCCTCGCCGGCGGCGCCCGATCGGATCTGGGCGTCGCAGACATCCGGCTGGTTCGGGCAGATAGTGCAGCGCTCCGACGACGGCGGGCGCACGTGGAATCCGGTCGGCAACGACTTCGCGTACGAGGGCGAGGCCGGCGAGCACCTGTGGTACGACGGCACCCCGCGCCCGTGGGAGTTCAAGCGAATCTGGCACTTCGAGCCGTCGCCCGACGACCCCGACACGGTGTACGCGGGCGCCGAAGACGCGGCCCTGTTCCAGACGACCGACGGCGGCAAGACCTGGACCGAGCTGCCGGCGCTGCGCACGCACAAGTCCGGGCCGGGTTGGCAGCCGGGCGCCGGCGGCCTGTGCCTGCACACGATCATCCTCGACCCGTCGGCCAAGGGCCGGATGTACGTGGCGATCTCGGCGGCGGGCGCGTTCCGCACCGACGACGGCGGCAAGTCCTGGCTGCCGATCAACCGCGGGCTCCGGTCGCAGGGCCTGCCCGACGAAGACGCCGAGGTGGGCCACTGCGTGCACCGGATCGCCCAGCACCCGTCGCGGCCTGACGTCCTGTTCATGCAGAAGCACTGGGACGTCATGCGCAGCGACGACGCCGGCGGCACCTGGCACGAGATCAGCGGCGACCTGCCGACCGACTTCGGCTTCCCGATCGCGGTGCACGCGCACGAGCCCGAGACGGTATACGTCGTGCCGATCACCAGCGACTCGGAGCACTACCCGCCGGAGGGCAAGCTGCGCGTCTACCGCAGCACGGTCGGCGGCAACGAGTGGGAGCCGCTCACCAACGGCCTGCCGCAGGCCAACTGCTATGTCAACATCCTGCGCGACGCGATGGCGGTCGACACGCTCGACCCGTGCGGCATCTACTTCGGCACCACCGGCGGCCAGGTCTACGGCTCGGCCGACGGAGGCGACACGTGGACTGCGATCGTCCGCGACCTGCCGCCGGTGCTGTCCGTCGAAGTCCAGGTGCTGCCGTGATCCGGGTCGTGCTGCCCGCCCACCTGAAAAACCTCGCCCGGGTGGGCAGCGAGGTCCAGCTCGACGTGGCCGAGCCCGTCACACAGCGCGGCGTCCTCGACGCGCTCGAATCGCAGTACCCGATGCTGCGCGGCACGATCCGCGACCAGCGCACTGGGAAACGGCGGGCGTTCATCCGCTTCTACGCCTGCGAGGAAGACCTGTCCAACGAGGAGCCCGACTCCCCGCTGCCCGACGAGGTAGTGGTGGGAAAGGAACCCTTCCTGGTGGTAGGCGCCATGGCCGGCGGCTGACGCCTCCCACTTCGCGGAGACCGCCACCCCGCGCGGCGCGCCGCAGGACCGTGCGCGGCCAGCCGCGCCGCGGGGCCGCGCGCCGCGGGGCCGCGCGCCGCGGGG
>NZ_JBAKHX010000076.1:0-37969 GCF_036906915.1 Micromonospora sp. CPCC 206061 | reverse complement strand
GCGGGCGCGGGCGGGCGCGGGCGGGCGCGCGGTGTGGGGCGGTTCGCGCGGGGCGGCCGCGGCGGGGCGGGGGGTGGCGGTGGGGGAAAGGGCGACACGGTTGAAAGTGAACCGATTTGGGTGACGCTCCGTGTCTACTGGCGTGGTCGCGTTCAACAGGAAGGGTGAGCCATGAGCGAGGAACAGCCGGTGACTGAGCCGGCCGCCACGAGCCGGCGGGTGCTGCTCGCTGGCGCGGGTGCGATCGGCGCCACCGCTGTCTTGGCAGCTTGCGGCACTGACCCCGACGAGGATACGGGTAGTGACAGCCAGTCACCGACCGCTACCCAGGGTACCGGTGGCGGGGCGTTCGCCAAGACGAGCGAGATCCCGGTCGAGGGCGGCACGATCTTCGCGGCGCAGAGCGTCGTGGTGACCCAGCCGACCGATGGCACGTTCAAGGCGTTCAGCAGTACCTGTACGCACCAAGGGTGTCCGGTCACAGCTGTCGAGGGCGGGACGATCAACTGCAACTGCCACGGCAGCAAGTTCTCCATTGAGGACGGCTCCGTGAAGAAGGGTCCGGCGACCAAGCCGCTCACCGCACGCGAGCTCAAGGTAGAGGGCGAGAACATCACGCTCGCCTAGGGCCCGTTTCGAGGTGGATGATCGGGCGGCTGCGCCTCGCCTCGCTCCGGCCTCCACCTCGAGACAGGTCCCAGAAGTGTCAGCGGCCCGGGCTAGGCTGGCTGCGTGGCTGACCCCGCTACCTACCGACCCGCGCCGGGCACCATTCCGGACGCTCCCGGGGTCTACCGCTTCCGCGATCCCGGTGGCCGGGTGATCTATGTCGGCAAGGCCAAGAGCCTGCGCAGCCGGCTGAATTCATACTTCGGCGATCTGTGGCACCTGCACCAGCGCACCCAGCAGATGGTCACCACGGCGGCGGCGGTCGACTGGGTCACCGTGGGCAGCGAGGTCGAGGCGCTCCAGCTCGAATACTCGTGGATCAAGGAGTATGACCCGCGGTTCAACGTGAAGTACCGCGACGACAAGTCCTATCCGTTTCTCGCCGTCACGCTCGACGAGGAGTACCCGAGGTTTCAGGTGATGCGCGGCGCCAAGCGCAAGGGCGTGCGCTACTTCGGGCCGTATTCTCATGCCTGGGCGATCCGCGAGACGCTCGACCTTCTCCTGCGGGTCTTTCCGGCGCGGACCTGTTCTTCCGGGGTCTTCAAGCGGGCCGGCCAGATTGGCCGGCCATGCCTGCTGGGCGACATCGGCAAGTGTTCGGCGCCCTGCGTGGGGCGGGTGAGCGCCGAGGAGCACCGCGACATCGTCGACGACTTCTGTGACTTCATGGGCGGCCGCACCGACGCGATGGTGAAGCGGCTGGAGCGGGAGATGCTGGCCGCGTCGGAGGAGTTGGAGTTCGAGCGGGCGGCTCGGTTGCGCGATGACCTGGTGGCGTTGCGCCGGGCGATGGAGAAGCAGACCGTGGTGCTGGGCGACGGCACCGACGCGGACGTGGTGGCGTTCGCTGAGGATCCGCTCGAGGCCGCGGTGCAGGTGTTCCATGTGCGCGGTGGGCGGGTGCGCGGCCAGCGGGGCTGGGTCGTGGAGAAGGTCGAAGACCTGTCGACGGGCGATCTGGTGCACCACTTCTGCAGCCAGGTGTACGGCGGGGAGCACGGCGAGAGTGACGTGCCGCGCGAGATGCTGGTGCCGGCCCTGCCCGCCGACGCCGACGCGCTCGCCGAGTGGCTGACGCAGCACCGGGGCAGCCGGGTGAGCCTGCGGGTGCCGCAGCGCGGCGACAAGAAGGCGTTGCTGGAGACCGTGGCGCGTAACGCGGCCGAGGTGCTGACGCGGCACAAGCTGCGCCGGTCGGGTGACCTGACGACGCGCAGCAAGGCCATCGAGGAGATCGCCGAGGCGCTCGGGATGTCGACGGCGCCGCTGCGCATCGAGTGCTACGACGTGTCTCAGATCCAGGGCACCGACGTGGTGGCGAGCATGGTCGTGTTCGAAGACGGGCTGGCGCGCAAGAGTGAGTATCGGCGGTTCGCCGTGCGCGGGGCCACCGACGACCTGTCGGCGCTGTCCGAGGTGCTGCGGCGGCGGTTCGCCCGGTATCTGGAGGCGCGGGCCGAGATCGGGGAGCTTGATGCCGAAGAGCCCCTCGGCGGCGAGGACGCCGTCGACGGGGCGCCGCCCGTCGCGGAGGACCGTCCCGGCATCGATCCCACGACCGGCAAGCCGCGCAAGTTCGCCTACCCGCCGCAGCTCGTCGTGGTCGACGGCGGGCAGCCACAGGTCAACGCGGCGGCCGCCGTGCTCGCAGACCTGGGGATCGTCGACGTCGCGCTCTGCGGCCTCGCGAAGCGGTTGGAAGAGGTGTGGCTGCCGGGTGACGACTTCCCGGTGATCCTGCCGCGCGCCTCGGAAGGGCTGTATCTGTTGCAGCGGCTGCGTGACGAGGCGCACAGGTTCGCGATCACCTTCCACCGGCAGCGGCGGTCGAAGCGGATGACCGCATCCAGCCTCGACGGCGTGCCGGGGCTGGGCGAGGTGCGGCGCAAGGCGCTGTTGCGGCACTTCGGTTCGCTGAAGCGGCTCGCTGACGCCACCCCGGAGGAGATCACCGAGGTGCCGGGTATCGGGCGGCGAACCGCCGAGGCGATCGTGGCGGCGTTGAACGCGCCCGGCGAAGGCACACCCTAGGATCTAGTGGTGCACGACGACGCCCGGCGGGACGATCAGGAAACCGAGCTGGTGGTGGTCACCGGTGTGTCCGGGGGCGGCCGCAGCACGGTGGCGCGGGCTTTGGAAAACGTCGGTTTCTACGTGGTCGACAACCTGCCCCAGGCGCTGATGCTCGACATGGCCGAGCTCGCGCAGATGGCCGGTGGTGCCGCCCAGCGCACCGCGATGGTGCTCGACGTGCGCAGCCGGGCGTTCTCCACCGACCTGGCCGGCGCGATCCGGGCGCTGAAGGAGCGCGGGTTCCAGCCGCGGGTGGTGTTCGTCGACGCCGACGACGAGGTGCTGATCCGGCGGTTCGAGAGCGTGCGGCGGTCGCATCCGCTCCAGGGTGACGGGCGGCTCGCCGACGGCATCGCCGCCGAGCGCAAGCTGCTGGAGGAGGCCCGCGATCAGGCCGATGTGATCGTCGACACCAGCCACCTCAACGTCAACCAGCTGCGGCGGCGCGTTGAGGAGATGTTCGGCGGGGAAGATGCGCGCCGGCTGCGGGTCACCGTGCTGTCCTTCGGGTTCAAGTACGGCCTGCCGCCCGACGCCGACTTCGTGCTGGACGCCCGGTTCCTGCCCAACCCGTACTGGGTGCCGGAGTTGCGCGAGCACACCGGGCGCGAGGAAGACGTGAGCCAGTACGTGCTGGGTCAGCATGGCGCGGTCACGTTCGTGGAGACGTACGCCCGGCTGATCAACGCGACGGCGCCCGGGTTCGAGCGGGAGGGTAAGCGATACCTGACCGTGGCGGTCGGGTGCACCGGCGGAAAGCACCGCAGCGTGGCGATCGCGGAGGAGCTGGCCGCGCGGTTGCGCCACGCCCGCCTGTCCGCCAACGCCCAGCACCGCGACCTGGGGCGCGAATGAGCGGGGACGCCATCGGGGGAGCACCAACGGCGTCCGGGGGCGCCGGACGGCGTACCAAGGTTGTCGCTTTTGGAGGCGGACACGGGCTCGGCGCGTCCCTGCGGGCGCTGCGCCGCACGAGCCCCGATCTCGACCCGGACATCACCGCCGTCGTCACCGTCGGCGACGACGGTGGATCGAGTGGCCGCCTGCGCGCGGAGCGCGGCGGCCTGCCGCCGGGCGACCTGCGCCAGGCCCTCGCGGCCCTCGCCGACGACGACCGCAAGCTGACCGCCGACCTCTTCCAGCACCGCTTCGAGCCGCCCGGCCCGCTCACCGGACATACCGTGGGCAACCTGGTGCTGCTCGGCCTGATGGAGCTGCTCGGCGACCCGGTCGAGGCGCTCGCGCACGCCGCCGGCATGGTCCGGGCGGTGGGTCGGGTGCTGCCGATGTCGTGCCAGCCGTTGGGCATCGAGGCCGACGTCCGCGGTGCCGACCTGACACGCCCCGACGAGGTGGTCATCGTGCGCGGCCAGCACAACATCGCCGTGACGCCCGGCCAGGTCGAGTCGGTGCGGATCACGCCGGCCGACGCGCCCGCCTGTCCGCAGGCGGTCGCGGCCATCGCGGAGGCCGACTGGCTGATCTTCGGGCCGGGAAGCTGGTACACGAGCGTGATCCCGCACCTGCTCGTGCCCGAGCTGGCCGCGGCGATCGTCGCTAGCCCGGCCCGCCGGTTGGTCACCCTCAACCTGGCGGAGGAGAGCGAGACCCTCGGACTGTCGCTCGCCGACCACCTGGCGGCCCTCCGGTGGTACCTGCCCGCACTGAAAGTCGACACGGTTCTCGCCGACGGGAAAGCGGTAGGCGACCCCGAACCCGTGCGGCATGCGGCAGAATCTCTGGGTGCGCAACTCGCGGTGGCGCCTGTGGCAGCACCGGACGGCACCGCCCGGCATGATCCAGGCGCTCTCGGCGCCGCGTTGGTGCCGGTATTGGGCCCCGGTCGTTAAACCCAACTGAAGCATTCGTCGATGTCCAGGAGATGACACCGAAATGGCGATGACCGCGGCGGTCAAAGACGAGCTGAGCCGGGTCGACGTACCCAAGCCATGCTGCCGTCGGGCGGAGATGGCCGCGCTGTTGCGCTTCGCTGGCGGGTTGCACATCGTCTCCGGGAGAGTCGTCGTGGAAGCCGAGCTCGACACCGGCAACGTCGCGCGCCGCCTGCGGCGCGAGGTCGCCGAGGTGTACGGGTATTCGAGCGAGATTCACGTGCTGGCGTCCGGTGGTCTGCGCAAGGGCAGCCACTGGATCGTCCGGATCGTCAAGGACGGCGAGGCGCTGGCCCGCCAGACCGGCCTGCTCGACGTGCGTGGCCGGCCGGTGCGCGGGCTCCCGTCGCACGTGGTGTCGGCCGGGGTTTGCTGCGCGGTGGCCGCCTGGCGGGGCGCGTTCATGGCGCACGGCTCGCTGACCGAGCCGGGCCGCTCCTGCGCGCTGGAGATCACCAGCCCGGGGCCGGAGTCCGCGCTGGCGCTGGTCGGGGCCGCGCGGCGGATGAGCGTCACGGCCAAGCAGCGCGAGGTGCGCGGCGTCGACCGGGTGGTGGTCAAGGACGGAGACGCGATCGCCGCGCTGCTCACCCGCATAGGAGCACACTCCAGCGTGCTCGCGTGGGAGGAGCGCCGGGTACGCCGTGAGGTGCGCGCCACGGCCAACCGGCTGGCCAACTTCGACGACGCCAACCTGCGGCGTTCCGCCCGGGCGGCGGTGGCCGCCGCGGCTCGGGTCACGCGGGCGCTCGACATCCTGGCCGACGACGCGCCCAACCACCTGACCTCGGCGGGGCGGCTGCGACTGGAGCATCGTCAGGCGTCACTGGAAGAGTTGGGTGCGCTGGCCGACCCGCCGTTGACCAAGGACGCCATCGCCGGGCGCATCCGCCGGCTGCTCGCCCTGGCCGACAAGCGCGCCCGTGACCTGGGCATTCCGGACACTGAGGCGGCCGTCACACCTGAGATGCTGGTCGGCTGACCGGGCACCCCGGGCCCAAGTGAGCACCGCAACTCGGATAGGGTCGAGGTGCAACGGCGACGGGGCCGAAACACTCTCCGCCGGTTATGGCTTCCGCCCGGCGGACCAGAACACGAGGAGATGGACCTGTGACCATCCGGGTTGGCATCAACGGCTTCGGCCGTATTGGCCGTAACTTCTTCCGGGCGGTGCTCGCCTCCGGCGCCGACATCGAGCTCGTCGGCGCGAACGATCTGACCGACAACGCGACGCTCGCCCACCTGCTCAAGTACGACAGCATCCTGGGCCGCCTGCCGTACGAGGTCAAGGCCACCGGCGACGAGATCACCGTCAACGGCAAGACGTTCAAGGCGCTCGCCGAGCGCGACCCGGGCAAGCTGCCCTGGGCCGATCTGGGCGCCGACGTCGTCATCGAGTCGACCGGCTTCTTCACCGACGCCACCAAGGCCAAGGCGCACATCGACGCGGGCGCCAAGAAGGTCATCATCTCCGCCCCGGCGAAGAACGAAGACGTGACGGTCGTCATGGGTGTCAACCACGAGTCGTACGACCCGGCGAAGCACTCGATCATCTCGAACGCGTCCTGCACCACCAACTGCCTCGCCCCGATGGCCAAGGTGCTGCACGACTCGTTCACCATCGAGCGCGGTCTGATGACCACGATCCACGCCTACACGCAGGACCAGAACCTCCAGGACGGCCCGCACAAGGACCTGCGCCGGGCCCGCGCCGCCGCGCTCAACGTGGTGCCGACCTCCACCGGTGCCGCGAAGGCGATCAGCCTGGTGCTTCCGGAGCTCAAGGGCAAGCTCGACGGCTACGCACTGCGCGTGCCGATCCCGACCGGCTCGGCGACCGACCTCACCGTGACGCTGGCCCGCGAGGTCACGGTCGAAGAGGTCAACGCCGCGGTGAAGGCGGCCGCTGAGGGCCCGCTCAAGGGCTTCCTCTCGTACACCGAGGACGAGATCGTCTCGACCGACATCGTCACCGACCCGGCCTCCTGCATCTTCGACGCCGGCCTCACCAAGGTGATCGGCGACCAGGTCAAGGTCGTCGGCTGGTACGACAACGAGTGGGGCTACTCGAACCGCCTCGTCGACCTGGTCAAGCTGGTGGGTTCCTCGCTGTGACGATCAAGACTCTCGACGATCTCCTCGCCGAGGGTGTGCAGGGTCGGCGCGTGCTCGTGCGCGCCGACCTGAACGTCCCCCTCGACTCCTCGACGCTGGGCCAGATTAGGATCGCCGACGACGGGCGCATCCGCGCGGTGCTCCCGACGCTGGTCGCGCTCCGCGACGCCGGCGCCGCGGTGATCGTCATGTCCCACCTGGGCCGTCCGAAGGGCGCGCCCGACCCCAAGTACACCCTCGCGCCGGTCGCGGCCCGCCTCGATGAGCTGCTGGGCACGCCGGTCGCGTTCGCGGCCGACACCGTCGGCCCGTCCGCCCAGTCGGTGGTCGGCGGCCTCGGCGGCGGCGAGGTCGCCCTGCTCGAAAACCTGCGCTTCAACGCCGGCGAGACCAGCAAGGACGAGTCCGAGCGCGGCGCGTTCGCCGACCAGCTGGCGGCCTTCGGCGAGGCGTACGTCGACGACGCGTTCGGCGCCGTCCACCGCAAGCACGCCAGCGTGTACGACGTGCCGGCGCGGCTGCCGCACTTCGCGGGCGGCCTGGTGCTGCGCGAGGTGCAGGTGCTGGCCCGCCTGACCGGCCAGCCCGATCGCCCGTACGTGGTGGTGCTCGGTGGCTCGAAGGTGTCCGACAAGCTCGCGGTCATCGAGGCGCTCCTGCCCAAGGTCGACAAGCTTCTCGTCGGCGGCGGCATGTGCTTCACCTTCCTCAAGGCTCAGGGCCACGAGGTCGGCAAGTCGCTGCTCGAAGACGAGATGGTCGACACCTGCCGCGAACTGCTCGACCGCGCCGCTGGCCGGATCGTGCTGCCGGTCGACGTGGTAGCGGCGACCGCTTTCGCGGCGGATGCCGATCACGACGTTGTGCCGGCTTACGGCATCCCCGCTGACCGGCTCGGGCTCGACATCGGGCCGGAGAGCGTCGCGCTGTTCGCCGAGGCGGTCGGCACCGCCAAGACGGTGTTCTGGAACGGTCCGATGGGCGTGTTCGAGCTCGCGCCGTTCGCCGCCGGTACCCGCGGTGTCGCCGAGGCGATCGCCAAGATCGACGGGTTCACGGTCGTGGGCGGCGGAGACTCGGCCGCGGCCGTGCGCACGCTCGGCATCGACGAGTCCGCGTTCGGCCACATCTCGACCGGCGGGGGCGCCTCGCTGGAATACCTGGAGGGCAAGACCCTTCCAGGCGTCGCGGCTTTGGAGAAGTGATGGGCGCGCCCGCTCGCCGGCCCCTGATGGCCGGCAACTGGAAGATGAACCTCAACCACCTCGAGGCCAACCTCTTCGTGCAGAAGGTGGCTGCCAGCCTCAACGAGCAGCAGCTCAGCGACGTCGAGGTCGTCGTGCTGCCGCCGTACACCGACATCCGCACCGTGCAGACCCTGGTCGACGGCGACAAGCTGATGATCGGATACGGCGCGCAGGACCTGTCGCCGCACGCCAAGGGCGCGTATACCGGTGAGATCTCCGGTGCGATGCTCGCCAAGCTCGGCTGCCAGTACGTCGTCGTGGGGCACTCCGAGCGCCGGCAGTACCACCACGAGGACGACGCGCTGGTCAATGCCAAGGTCAAGACCGCGCTCGGGCACGAGATCACGCCGATCCTGTGCATCGGCGAGGGCCTGCCGATCCGCGAGGCCGGCGAGCACGTGCCGCACTGTCTCGGGCAGCTCGACGCGGCCCTCGACAAGCTCAAGGCCGAGCAGGTCGCGAAGGTCGTCGTGGCCTACGAGCCGGTGTGGGCCATCGGCACCGGCAAGACCGCGACGCCGGACGACGCCCAGGAGGTGTGCGGCGCGATCCGGGCCCGCATCGCCGAGAAGTTCGGCGACGAGACCGCAGCCGTCGTGCGTGTGCTGTACGGCGGGTCGGTCAAGGCCGCGAACGTCGCCAGCATCATGGCGCAGGCGGACGTCGACGGGGCTCTCGTCGGCGGCGCTAGCATCGACGCCGAGGAGTGGGTACAGATCTGCCGCTTCCCGGAGCACGTCAGCCGCTGACGTTCGGCTATCCTTGGTCCGCTCCCGTTTCGAGAGGATTGACCGCCGCCATGCCGATCGCGTTCGCATACACGTTGATCGTGTTGCTTGTCATCACGAGCTTCCTGCTCATGCTCCTGATCCTGCTGCACCGCGGTAAGGGTGGTGGCCTGTCGAGCATGTTCGGTGGCGGGGTGAGCACCAGCCTGGCCGGTTCGTCGGTCGCGGAGAAGAACCTCGACCGATACACCATTTTGGTGGGCATTGTCTGGTTTGCTTGCATTGTCGGCCTGGGCCTTTGGCTCAAACTCGCGATGAACAGCTAGTCCCTCTAGCACCACTGGTAGTCGTAGACTCTGCGCGCGGTCCGGTTTCGGACCGCGCGCAGAGTTTTTTCCTTATTTCCCGTCGAGAACCCCCCTCCATCGACAGGAGCGAAGAGTCGTGCCACATGGCAGCGCCATCCGAGGCACCCGAGTCGGTTCCGGTCCCATCCGACCCGTCGAACGGTGTGAACCAGCCCCCCGACGCGAAGTCACCTACTGGTGCGCGAAGGGCCACTCGGTTGAAGTACTGCTCGCCGCGGACGCCCCGGCGCCACCGACCTGGGACTGCCCGCGCTGCGGCCAGCAGGCCGGCCAGGACGCGCACAACCCGCCCGGGCCGTCGCGAGCCGAGCCATACAAGACCCACCTGGCGTACGTGAAGGAGCGGCGCTCCGACGCCGACGGCGAGGCCATCCTCGCCGAGGCGCTGGCCGCCCTCCGCCACCGCCGCGGCGAGCGCTAGCGGAGGCTGCGTAGGCGGGGGGCTACCTCCGCTGCCGCCGCGCGGTCGAGCAGCCACAGGGTGCGCTCCACGCCCTGAACGCCCGACGCCGGCACCTGGACCGGACCGCCGCCCGCCATCGCCATGCCCACCGCCTTGGCCTTGTCGGTGCCGGCCGCGACCAGCCACACCTCTTCCGCCGTGTTGATGGTGGGGATCGTGAGCGTGGTGCGGATCGGCGGCGGCTTCGGGCTGCCGCGCACCGCGCTCACCGGTCGCGTCTCGTACGCCACCGGGTGCTCGGGGAAGACCGACGCCACGTGGCCGTCTTCGCCGACCCCGAGCATGAGCACGTCGAAGTGCGGCAGGGTGGCGTGTCCCGGCTTGGCCGCGGTGGCCAGCTCGTCCGCGTACCGGGCGGCAGCCGCCTCCGGGTCTGCGCCGTCGGGCCCGTCCGACGGCGGCATCGGGTGCACCCGGGCCGGGTCGAGCGGCAACGCGTCGAGCAGTGCCGCCCGTGCCTGGGTCTCGTTGCGGTCGGGGTCGCCGCCGGGCAGGAACCGCTCGTCGCCCCACCACACGTCGACCCGTGACCAGTCGACGGCGTCGCTGGCGGGTAGGTCGCCCACGGCCCGGTAGACCGCCGCGGCGACCCGGCCGCCGGTCAGCACCACGCAGGCGCTGCCCCGCTCGGCCTGCGCGTCGATGAGTTTGACGATCAGCCGAGCGGCCACGGCCTGTGCGAGGACGTCCGGGTCGGCGTGGACGACGACGCCGGTCTCAGCCATTGACGACCGCACCGACCGGGCCCACCGCGCCAACCGTGCGCTTCTCGATGGCCGGGTCCTTCCACTCGTGTACCCGCTTCACCGGCCGGCTGTTGAGCCCCGGCACCCGGGCGAACGCGCTCAGCGCCTCGGCGTACACCTGGTCGGCGTCGAGCCGGCGCAGCTCCTCGGCCAGCTCGTCGCCGACGGGCCGGCGGACCAGCGGCAGCGTGCGGTCGGCCTGGCCGGTACGCGTGAAGATGGCGCTGCTGTCCTCACGGGTCAGCGAGAGCACCTCGCCGTTGCCGCACTCCAGCGAGACCGAGCGCATACGCGGGAACGACGAGGTCGGCTCCAGCCGGGGCCGGATGCCGAGCCGGGCGGCCAGCCACCCGGTCATGATCGCGGCGGTCGGGTCGCTCTCCGGCGCCACGATCGTCGCGCTCGTGACCTTGGCTTCGACGGTGTCGAACGCGCCGGCCAGCAGGGTGCGCCACGGGGTGATCCTGGTCCAGGCGAGGTCGGTGTCGCCGGCCGCGTAGTCGATCGCGCGCTGCCGCAGGGCTCCGACCCGGTCAGTGGCCATCGCGCTGTCGGTGATGCGGCGGTCGGCGACCACGCCCAGGTAGTCGTTGGCGATCCGGTCCGGCGGCTCGCCGTGCCACCAGGTGACCACCGGCACGTCGGGTACCAGAAGCGGCATGACCACTGACTCGGCGTGCAGCGCGAGCCGGCCGTACATGCGCATGACCACGGCCTCGCACGGGCCGAGCCGCCCGCCCACGACGATCTCGGCGTCGAGCCGGTTGTTGGGGCGCTCGAAGTCGTCGCGCACCACCATCAGCAGCCGGCACGGGTGCGCCGACGCCGCGATCGTGGCGGCCGCCTCGGCCTCCCGTACCCGCTTCTCGTCGACCACGACGATGAGCGACAGCGCCATGCCGCTGGCGACGCCACCCGCGCTGCGGCGCTCCGCCGCCAGCGCCTTGACCACCTCGTTGCCGGTGGTGTCCCACAAGCCAATCATTTAGGCACGCCTCCAGTGACGGCCCTCGCGGGCCAACATCTCGTCGGCCGCGCGCGGCCCCCACTCGCCGGACCGGTACTGCTCAGGCTTGACGCCCTGCCACGCCTCTTCCAGCGGGTCGACCACGTGCCAGCTCTGCTCGACCTCGGCCGCGTCGGGAAAGAGCGTCCGGTCGCCGATGAGCACGTCGAGCACGAGCCGCTCGTACGCCTCCGGGCTGGACTCGGTGAACGCCTCGCCGTACTGGAAGTCCATCGCGATGTCGCGCAGCTCCATCGTGGTGCCCGGCACCTTGGAGCCGAACTTGAGCACCATGCCCTCTTCCGGCTGCACCCGGATGACGAGCTGGTTTTCGCCGAGCGCCTCGACGTCGGCCGGGTTGAATGGCAGGTGCGGCGCCTTCTTGAACACCACCGCCACCTCGGTGACCCGGCGCGGCAGCCGCTTGCCGGCCCGGATGTAGAACGGAACGCCGGCCCAGCGCCTGTTTTGGATGCCGAGGCGCACCGCCACGTACGTCTCCGTGTTGGAGTCCTGCGGCACGCCCTCCTCATCGAGGTATCCCTTGGTGCGCTCGCCGGCGACCCAGCCCTGCAGGTACTGGCCGCGGACCGTGCCGGCCTTGATGTCCTTGGGCAGGCTGATGGCGCGCAGCACCTTCAGCTTCTCGGCCCGGATTTCGGCGGCGTCGAAGCTGGTCGGCTCTTCCATCGCGACCAGCGCGAGGAGCTGGAGCAGGTGGTTCTGGAGCACGTCGCGGGCGGTGCCGGTGGCGTCGTAGAAGGCGGCCCGGGTGCCGATGCCGACGTCTTCGGCCATGGTGATCTGCACCGAGTCGACGTACTTGGAGTTCCACACCGGCTCGAAGAGCGAGTTGGCGAATCGCAGCGCCATGATGTTCTGGACGGTTTCTTTGCCCAGGTAGTGGTCGATGCGGAAGACGTCGGGCCCGGTGAAGACATCGTCGACGAGGTCGTTGAGCGACTTGGCCGAGGTCAGGTCGGTGCCGAACGGCTTCTCCACGATCACCCGGCGCCAGCCGCCGCAGCGCTCGTTGTCGGCCATGCCGGTGCGTGCGAGCTGCTTGAGCACCGTCGGGAACGCCGAGGGCGGGATCGACAGGTAGAACGCCGCGTTGCCGTGGATGCCGTGCGAGTCGCGCAGCTCGTCGAGCGTCGCGGCGAGATTGTCGAAGGCGTCGTCGTCGTCGAACGCCCCGCCGACGAACTTCATGTTGCCGGAGAGCCGCGCCCACACCTCCTCGCGCCACGGTGTGCGCGCGTGCGCCTTGGCGTGCTCATAGGCCATCGACTCGAAATCGCCATGCCCCCAGTCGCGGCGGGCGAAGCCCAACACCACGAAGCCGGGTGGCAGCAGGCCCCGGTTGGCCAGGTCGTATATGGCGGGAAGTAGCTTCTTGCGAGACAGGTCGCCGGTCACTCCGAAGATCACCAGAGCGCATGGCTCTGGGATTCGCGGTAGCCGGCGGTCCTGCGGATCGCGCAACGGGTTACCCACGGACTTATCCTCTCAGCTTCGCAAGGCCCCTGCGGCGTCCAACAGTTGAACGATCCCTGAGGCGCGGTCGGCCAGGTCGAGACGCACGATCCGGCGTCCGTCGCGGGCCAGCTCCGCGCGGTCTGCGGCGGCCTGAGCCGCCTCAAGATCTCCGAGTTGGTACTGGTCGGAAGCGACCGCCCCGGTGATCTGGAGATGGGTGCCGGCCGGGTGCCGGGGCTGCGGCCCCCAACCGAACGTGACCGGCCGACCAGCCACCTCGGCCAGCAGCGGGCGCAGTTTGGCCACGTCGGCATCGGCGACCGGGTCGAGGTACGCGGTGATCGACAGGTATCCGTCGGGGCGGCTGCCGAGTAGCAGCGCGCCAAGCGCCTCTACGACGCTCCCCGCGGACGTCCCGTAGCCCGTCACCGAGCCCTCGGTGAACTCGCCCGCGTCCATCGGAGCGGTGCCAGTGGTCTTCGGTGCGGCGCGGCGGGTGACCGAGCTAGTTGGCTCTCGCTCCGCTCGCGCGGGCCCTCGGGCCATTGAGACGGCGTGCTCCCACACCAGGAACTGGGCGCCCAACGGTCCGTTGACCGCCACGTCCGGCCAGACGCCGCCGCCCGGCACCGTGCCCGCGCCCAGCGAGCCACCCACGGTGACGGTGAGCGCCCGGTCGCCGGCGACCGGGGAGCCCGGGTCTTCCAGCACGACCGGCAGGACGCCCAGCGACTCGGCCAGCAGCCGCCCCACCCAGTCGGTCAGGCCGATCAGGCCGGTGCCGTCCGATACCAGTGCCACCGTGTCGTGGCCGGCGGAGAGCGCCGAGGCCAGAGCCCGCGCGGGGTTGTCGCCGCCGCGCACGAGCGCGGCAGACAGCTCGCGGGCCTGCTCGACCAGCTCGGCCACGTCGACCCCCGCAAGCGCCGCCGGCACGAGCGCGGCGGCGCTGAGCGCCGAGCGGCCGGCGGGCACCATGTCGCCCACCAGGACGAACCGGCGTGTGGCCTCCGCCTCGGTCATTCCGGCGCCGAGGAACGCGCTCAGGTAGGCCCGGCGCACCGCCTCAGCGACGTCGGAGTCACCGGCGACCACCACGACCGTGCGATCGAGGCGGTCACCGATGGCGCGCTCGACGGGGCCAGGGTCGGCCGTGTCCAGGACGGTCAGCGGCCGGCCGAGCGTCCGCGTGATCGCCCGCGCGGCCAGCACAGTGCCGCCAGAGCCGGCGCCCGCGACCACGACGTGATCGAGGTCGGCGACCTCCGCTGTCAGCTCAGCCAGCAGGGGAAGCAGCGGGTCGAGACCGGGCGGCTCGTGATCTGCCGTCAAGTCGGCGCCGAGGCGGCTGGCTCGCCATACAGCGAGCCCGGCCGCCGCCTCGACTTCCTTCACTTGCCCGCCTGGAGCTGGCCGTCCACGGTCTGGAGCAGCTCCAACCAGCTCTGCTCGAACTTCTCGACGCCCTCGCGCTCCAGCGTCTCCACCACGTCGTCGTAGTCGATGCCGAGCTGCGCCAGGTCGTCGAGGACCTTGCGGGCCTGCTCGTACGAGCCGGTGACGGTGTCGCCGCGCGTCTCGCCGTGGTCGGCGTACGCGTCGATCGTGGCCGCCGGCATCGTGTTGACAACGCCGGGAGCGATCAGCTCCTCGACGTAGATGACGTCGCGCATCGCGGGGTTCTTCGTGGAGGTGGACGCCCACAGTGGACGCTGCGGGTGCGCGCCGGCGTCGGCGAGCGCCTGCCACCGCTCCGAGGAGAACACCTGCGTGTACCGCTCGTACGCGAGCTGCGCGTTGGCGCTGGCGGCCTTGCCCTGCAACGCCTTTGCCTCGGGCGTGCCGACCTTTTCGAGGCGCTTGTCGACCTCGGTGTCCACACGGGACACGAAGAACGACGCCACTGAGCCGATTTTCGTCAGGTCGTGGCCGTTGGCCTTGGCCTGCTCCAGGCCGGCGAGGAACGCCTCCATCACCTGCTGGTACCGCTCGAGCGAGAAGATCAGTGTCACGTTGACGCTGATGCCCTCCGCGAGCGTCGAGGTGATCGCCGGCAGGCCCTCGACGGTCGCCGGGATCTTGATGAAGAGGTTCGGCCGGTCGACCAGCCACCACAGCGCCTTGGCCTCGGCGGCGGTCTTCTCCGTCTCGTGCGCCAGGCGCGGGTCGACCTCGATGGAGACCCGGCCGTCGACGCCCGCCGAGGCGTCGTACGCCGGCTTCATCACGTCGCACGCCCACCGCACGTCGTACGTGGTCAGCATGCGCACCGCCTCTTCGACGGTGACCCCGCGCACCGCGAGGTCGCGCACCTGCCAGTCGTACGCCTCGGCGTCGCTGAGCGCCTTGGCGAAGATGGTCGGGTTGGTCGTCACGCCGACCACGTGCTTTTCCCGTCGCAACTGGTCGAGCCCACCGGACTCCAGCCGCACCCGGTTGAGATCGTCGATCCACACCGCTACACCAGCGGCCGAAAGCTCACCAAGCCGGTCCGTCATAGTTCTACGCTCCCTCAGCTACCGGTCGTCGTGCCTGTGATCTCACCGACGCGGGACAGCGACGCGTGCGCCGCGGCCACGACCCGGTCGGGAGTGAAGCCGAACTGCTCAAACAGCACCTGGTACGGGGCGCTTGCCCCATAGTGTTCAATGCTGACGCATTCCCCGCTGTCGCCCACGATGTCGTGCCACGACATCGCGATCGCGGCCTCGACCGAGACGCGGGCCTTGACGTTGCTCGGCAGCACCGAGTCGCGGTAGGCCTGGTCCTGCGCGCGGAACCACTCCTGGCAAGGCATCGACACGACCCGGGTCGGGGTGCCCTCGGCCTCAAGACGCTCCCGTGCGGTGAGGCAGAGCGCGACCTCGGAACCGGTGCCGATGAGGATCACCTTGGGCTGGCCGCCGGACGCCTCGGCGAGCACGTACCCGCCGCGGGCCACGTTTTCGGCGGAGGCGAGCTCGCTGCGGTCGAACACCGGCAACGCCTGCCGGGTCAGTGCGAGCGCAGTCGGGCGGTCGGTGTGCTCCAACGCCAGGCGCCACGCCCAGGCGGTCTCGTTGGCGTCGGCCGGGCGCACCAGGTCGAGGCCGGGGATCGCCCGCAGCGCCGACAGGTGCTCGATCGGCTGGTGGGTCGGGCCGTCTTCGCCGAGACCGATCGAGTCGTGCGTCCACACGTAGATCACCGGCAGCTTCATCAGCGCGGCGAGCCGCACCGCTGGCCGCATGTAGTCGCTGAATACAAGGAAGGTGCCGCCGTACGGGCGGGTGCCGCCGTGTAGCACGATGCCGTTGAGGATCGAGCCCATGCCGTGCTCGCGGATGCCGAAGTGCAGCGTGCGGCCGTACTCGTTGCCGGGGAACTCCTTCGTCGCGTGCTCGGTCGGCACGAACGAGGGCTCGCCCTTCATCGTGGTGTTGTTGCTCTCCGCCAGGTCGGCCGAGCCGCCCCACAGCTCCGGAAGCACCGGCGCGAGCGCGTCGAGCACCTTGCCGGACGCGGCGCGGGTGGCGATGCCCTTGGCATCGGCGGGGAACTCCGGCAGCGCCTCGGTCCAGCCTTCGGGCAGGCTGCGGGTGGCCATGCGGTCGTAGAGGGCCTTGCGCTCGGGGTTGGCGGTGGCCCAGGCGTCGAACTTCTTCTGCCACTCGGCGTGCGCGGCGCGGCCCCGGTCGACCACCTCGCGGGCGTGCGCGAGCACCTTGTCGTCGACGGCGAACGACTGCTCCGGGTCGAAGCCGAGCAGTTTCTTCGTGGCGGCCACCTCGTCCTTGCCGAGGGCCGAGCCGTGCGACTTGCCGGTGTTCTGCTTGGTGGGCGCCGGCCACGCGATGATCGTGCGCAGGGCGATGAACGAGGGCCGGTCGGTCTCCGCCTTGGCCCGCTGAAGAGCGGCGTTCAGCGCCTCGACGTCCTCCTGGTACTCGCCGTCTTCGGGGTGGCCCTTGCGCCAGCTGACGGTCTCGACGTGCCAGCCGTACGCCTCGTACCGGGCGGCGATGTCCTCACTCTTGGCGATCCGGGTGTCGTCTTCGATCGAGATCTCGTTGTCGTCCCAGACGAGGATCAGGTTGCCCAGCTTCTGGTGGCCGGCGAGCGCGCTGACCTCGTGGCTGATGCCCTCTTCGAGGTCGCCGTCCGAGGCGAACGCCCAGATGTGATGGTCGAACGGCGACTCACCGGGCGCCGCCTCCGGGTCGAACAGCCCCCGCTCGCGCCGCGACGCGAACGCCATGCCGACCGCGTTGCCCACGCCCTGGCCAAGCGGCCCAGTCGTGGTCTCGACGCCAACGGTGTGCCCGTGCTCGGGGTGACCCGGCGTGAGCGAGCCCCACTGGCGCAGGGACTGGAGGTCGGTAAGGCTCAGCCCGTAACCCGACAGGTAGAGCTGGATGTAGAGGGTCAGGCTGGAGTGCCCCATCGAGAGCACGAACCGGTCGCGGCCGGCCCAGTTCGCGTCGCTCGGATCGTGCTTCAGCAGCTTGTTGAAGAGCAGGTACGCCGCCGGAGCCATGCTCATCGCGGTACCAGGATGGCCGTTGCCGGATTTCTCGACGGCGTCCATGGCCAGTACCCGTACCGTGTCGACCGCTTTGCGGTCGAGCTCTGACCAGGTGAGAGATGTTTCGTTCGCGGTCACGATGTGTGCTCCTCGGCAATGCGTCGACCCTCTTGCGTTGACCCTATCTACCCGTGCTAAACGTCTGCGCCCGGATCTCACGCCGCGTCCATTCACGAGCTGTGACGCCTCACACGCCCGGTCTTCTACACGGGGTCGTAGTCAGTACGGATCAACCCTGCGCGTACCCTGTCGGTCGGCACGCTGACCTTGCTGGTCGGACGCCCTCCAACTGCCCGCGACGCCGGAAGGTGGCCTGGTTACGTGAGCATGATCACCGAGCGCCCAGCGCCGTCGCCGGGTGTCGTCGATCCGCGTCCGGTCGCCCCGCGCGACCTCGCGCGGCGCCGCGAGTCGGCCCGGCCGGACGTGGCGGCGGTGGTCAAGGCGTACGTCGCCCTCACCAAGCCGCGCATCGTCGAGCTGCTGCTCGTGACGACCGTGCCAGCGATGATGCTCGCCGCGGGCGGCCTGCCGTCGTTGTGGCTGGTGGCGGTCGTGCTGGTCGGCGGTTCCCTCGCGGCGGGCGCGGCGAACGCGCTGAACTGCTACATCGACCGCGACATCGACCAGGTCATGAAGCGCACGTCGCGTCGCCCGCTGCCCGCGCACCGCGTGGCACCGCGCAGCGCGCTGGTGTTCGGCCTCGTGCTCGGTGTCGTGTCGGTGGCGCTGATGGCCGCGTTCACCAACTGGCTCGCCACCGGGCTGACGCTCGCCGCGATCGTGTACTACGACGTCATCTACACGCTGTGGCTCAAGCGCTCGACGCCGCAGAACACCTTCTGGGGCGGGGCGTGCGGCGCGGCGCCGGTGCTGATCGGCTGGGCGGCGGTCACGGGTGGCCTGTCGCCGCTCGCGTGGGCGCTGTTCGGTGTCGTGTTCTTCTGGCAGATGCCGCACTTCTACGCGCTGGCGATCAAGTTCAAGGACGACTACGCCCGGGCGGGCATTCCGATGCTCCCGGTGGTCGCGTCGGCACGCCGCGTCAATGCCGAGATCCTGCTCTTCGCGTGGCTCACCCTGGTCACGTCACTCGCGGTCTGGCCTTTGGGCATGAGCCCGGTGTACGGAGTAACGGCGCTGGTCGTCGGGGCGCTCTTTGTACTGGAGGCGCATCGGCTGGTCGGTCGCTCCCGGCGGGGTGAGCCACTGAAGCCGATGCGCCTGTTCCACTGGTCGACGACGTACCTGACGATCCTCTTCGTCGCGGTCGCCGCCGACGCCCTCATATAGCTTGTCCTTTTTGCCTCGAATCTCCGCAGTTACGGGTCCGGTTTTAGGCAGCCGGCAATAAGTCGGATTTGTCGCCCCAACGTTTGCCAGTATGTCCGGAAAAATCGGGCAAAGATGTCGCCCTGACGTGTCAAAGGTCCGGGTAATTGGCGTCACAAAAAAATGTCGGTGCCCCGCGCCAACCGTCTGCGTCTGCATAGGCTTCGGCTCATGGCAGATGGTTCCGATACGAAGCTGGCTACTGATCCGACAGCTCCGGCGTCGACCCCTGCGGGTCTCGTCGCGGGCATTCGGGCCTTCGCCGCCGGGCACGGGGGAGCTAAGGCGGTCATCGAGTACGTCGGCAAGCGTGGCGCACGGATCGTCCTCGTGGGGGAGGACGGCGTGTGGACAGACCAGTTCGCTGAGGCCACCGACGTGGCGCGCACGGCATGCGTCAAGGCAGGCGTCGAGGTGGAGAACGAGTGGGAGCGCGAGCTCATGGACCAGATGCGGCCGAGCAACGACCTCTGGCGCTCGATGGGCCGGCGGAATCTCGCCCGCTGACCCGGCTGGACCACTAGACCCGTGACAGTCAACACCGACACAGCGACCCGGGAGCGATCCCGGGTCGCTCTGGTTACCTGCGCCGAACTGCCCGATCTCGACCCCGACGACCGGTTGCTGATCGAACCCCTACGCGCGCTCGGCGTCGAGGTGACCCCGGTGGCCTGGGACGCGGCCGGCGTCGACTGGGCGTCGTTCGGCCTGGTCGTGCTCCGCTCGCCGTGGGACTACACCTCCCGCCGCGACGAGTTCGTAGCCTGGGCGGCGCGCGTTCCCGGCCTCGCCAACCCCGCCGACATCGTCCGGTGGAACACCGACAAGCGCTACCTGGGCGAGCTCGCTGCGGCCGGCGTCCCCGTCGTACCCACCGTGTGGGCCACCGACGACACCTGGACCCCGCCGGCCGGCGAGGCGTACGTCATCAAGCCAGCCGTGGGTGCCGGCAGCCTCGACACCGGCCGGTACCGCCTAGGCGACCCCGACGAGGCCAAACTGGCCCGCGAACACGCCGCCCGCCTGGTCGCCGCCGGCCGCACCGTGATGATCCAGCCCTACCTGTCGGCCGTCGACACGTACGGCGAGACCGCGCTGCTGTACCTGCCCGACGAGTCCGGCAAGCTCGCGTTCAGCCACGCCATCCGCAAGGGCGCCATGCTCGACGGGCCTGACACCGGCACCACCGGCCTGTACAAGGAAGAGACCATCAAGCCCCGCGTGCCGATCGACGCCGAGCTGGCAGTGGGCGCGCAGGCCCTGGCCGCCATCCCTGGCGGCCCCGACCAGCTGCTGTACGCCCGCGTCGACGTCATCCCCGGCGAAGACGGCAGCCCGTTGCTGGTAGAGCTGGAACTAACCGAACCTTCCCTGTTCCTAGCCACCGCCGAAGGCGCGGCTGGTCGCCTGGCCGCCGCCATAGCCACCCGCACCCCAGCCCGCTCCTAACCCCACCGCCGCCCGCCTCCCGCCTCCCGCGCGTCGCTGGCCTTCCGCGCCGCTGGCCTTCCGCGCCGCTGGTCCTCCGCGCCTCGCGCGCCGCTGACCCCTCCGCGCGCTGCTTGCCTCCGCGCGCGCCGCTCGCGCGCCGCTGACCCCTCCGCGCGCCGCTCGCCTCCGCGCCGCCCGCGGCCGCCCTCGCCCCGCCGATCAAGGGCAAACGCACGTGCTTTGATCTCTTTTCCACGTGCGTTCGACCTTGATCGATGAAGATGTCCTTGATCGGCGAGGCGACGGATCGGTGCCGCTGAACAGCCCGAGCGCCGCCGGCGGGTGGGTCGGCGCGGCCCGCGGCTTCGACGGCGGCCAACCGTCCCGCGATCAAGGAGAAGTCCATCGATCAAGGGCAAACGCACGTGGAAAAGAGATCCAACCACGTGCGTTTGCCCTTGATCGCCGGGAGGGGAGCGCCTCGCGCGGCGCGGCGCGGCGCGGGCGTGGAGCGGCGCGGGCGTGGCGCGGCGCGGGCGTGGCGCGGGTGTGGAGCGGGGTTGCGGAAGTTGGAGGCATCTGCTTTCGTCTATGTCTGGCTTTGGTGATTTGTGGAGGTGGATCTACGTGAGGGTGGGTACGCGGGGTGTGGTCGCGCTTGTGGTGCTGTGTGCGGCTGCGGCCGTACCCGCTGTCGCTGAAGGGGAAGCGGCGCCTGCCGTCTCCGCCGCGGCCGCGCCCACGGCGGACGCCCGCTCTGTCACCCTCGTCAGTGGCGACAGTGTCACCGTCACCGCCGGTGACAAGGCCTCCGTGACACCCGGCGCGGGGCGGGAGGACATGCGGTTCGTGACCCGGCGGGACGGGACTCACCTGCATGTGATTCCGGCTGATGCGCTGCCGCTGCTGCGGGCCGGTGATCTGGATCCGCGGCTGTTCGACGTCACGACCCTGTTCGAGTATGGGTATGACGCGCTGGCCGAGTTGCCGCTGATCGTCACCTACGACGGGACCGACGCGCGGGCCCGGGGGCGTGAGCGAGTGGCCGAGGGCGGTGCGCGGGTCGTCCGTGATCTGGTGCCGGTCGAGGGGCACGCGGTCAGTGCCGACACGCGAAGGCTGACCACCTTCTGGTCGACGTTCACGGTCGGCGGGCCGGCTGAGCGGCGGATGACCATCGGCGTCGACGCGATCTGGCTCGACGGGCTGCGCCAGCCGGCTCTGGACGAGAGCGTGCCGCAGGTCGGGGCACCGGCGGCGTGGGCGGCTGGCTTCGACGGCACCGGCAGTACGGTCGCGGTGCTCGACAGCGGGGTGGACGCCGCTCATCCGGATCTGGCGGGCCGGGTGACCGCGCGGCAGAACTTCACCGCGGGCGCCGAAGACGACAAGGACCGCACCGGCCACGGCACGCACGTGGCGGCGACGGTGGCCGGTGCCGACGGTGTGGCGCCGGGCGCGCGACTGCTCGACGGCAAGGTGTGTGTGGCCGGCGGGTGTTCCGAGTCGTGGATCGTCGCCGGGATGGAGTGGGCGGCCACGCAGGGCGCCACGGTCGCCAACCTCAGCCTTGGCGGCCCTGACACGCCCGGACTCGACCCGGTCGAGCGGGCGGTGCAGACGCTGACCGCCGCGCACGGCACGCTCTTCGTGGTCGCGGCGGGCAACATCCCGGGTGCGGGCACGATCTCGTCGCCGGCCACGGCGGACGCGGCGCTCGCGGTCGGCGCGGTCACGAAGGCCGACAGGCTCGGCGACTTCTCCAGCCAGGGCCCGCGCGCCGAGGATGGCGCGCTCAAGCCGGACCTCACCGCCCCGGGCGTCGACATCACCGCCGCGCGCAGCGCCGATTCGACGCTGCCGGGTGACACGCACGCCACCTTGTCTGGTACTTCCATGGCCGCCCCACACGCCGCTGGTGCCGCCGCGATCCTCGCCCAGCGGCGTCCCGACTGGACCCCGGCGCAGCTCAAGGCCGGCCTGATGGGTGCGGCGAAGCCCGATCCGGCGCTGAGCGTGTTCGCGCAGGGCGCCGGGCGGCTCGATGTGGCCGCGGCGGTCACCCGGACGGTCACCGCCGTGCCGGCGAGCCTCAGCTTCGGCCGGCAACCGTGGCCGCACGACGACGACTCCCCGGTCACGAAGACAGTCACGTACCGCAACGACGGCACCGAGCCGATCACCCTCACGCCGGCTGTCGACGGGCTGCCGGCCGCCATGGTCGTCGTCGAGCCGACGACTGTCACCGTGCCCGCGGGCGGCACCGCCGAGGTCACGGTGACCGTCGACGGCCGGGTGGACGGGCCGGACGGGCTGCTCACCGGCCACCTGACGGCCGGCGACCTGGTCACGCCGGTGGCGTTCGATCGCGAGGTGGAGAGCTACGAGGTAACGGTGGCGCACCTGGGGCGCGACGGCGCCCCAGCCGAGGGGTACGTGACGGTGCTGGCGAGCTGGGACGGCAAGATCGCCCGCACCCTGCCCGCATCCACCGGTACCGTGCGCACCCGGCTGCCGAAGGGCCGGTACGCGGTGCTCAGCGCGATCACCGGGCCGGACGGTGCCGGCTATGCCACGACGATGCTGGCCCAGCCAAGCCTCGACGTGGGCGGCGCGTTGACCGTGACGCTGGACGCGCGGCGGGGCGCGCCGCTGTCGGTGTCGGTGCCGCGCGCGGACGCCGGTCAGGCGTTCGCCGAGGTGGCGGCCAGCGCGGTCGCCACCGGGCGCACGGTCGAGGTGGGCACACTCGGCCGCACCTTCTCCGGCCTGTACGCCGCCGCGGTCGACGCCGGCACGTCGGCGGGGTTCGTGTCGCGGGTGACGGCGACGTTCGAGGCGCCGGACGCCGCGTACCTGCTGGGCTGGCTCACCGAAAATCACATGATCACCGGAATGTCGCAGCAGCTGACGGCCGCTGACCTTGCCACGGTGCGGGCCGACCACGGGCACGAGGCGGCCGGCACCACGGGACGGAAGCTGGCCTGGCCGGTGCTGCCGGACACGCTGATGGGCGGCTTCGCGCACCCACTGCCGTTCGCGCTGCCGTCCACCCGCACCGAGTACTACAACGCGGGCGGGCGGATGCGGTGGTTCCGGTCGTTCGACGAGATGACCGCCGACGCGTACGTCACGACCACCGTCGCGCCGCCACTGGACTACAAGGCCGGACAGGCGTACCAGGAGCAGTGGAGCCGCGGCGTGTTCGGCCCGACGGTGGCGTCACCGGCGTACGAGCACCAATGGGTGACCCGCACCGGTGACAAGCTGCTCGTGCTCGCCCCGCTGTACGGCGACGGGGTGGGCCGGGCCGGGTACTCGGGCATCGCGACGGGCCGGATCACGCTCTTCAGCGACGGCAGCCAGGTGGCCGAGCTCGGCGAGCTGAACGGAGAGTTCGAGGTGCCGCCCGCGCCGGCGCGGTACCGCCTGGAGATGGTGGCGCAGCGGGCCGGCCCGGCGACGCTGTCGACCGAGGTGCGGGTGGCGTGGACGTTCCGGTCCGGTCACGTGGACGGGGAGAAAGCGGTGCGGATGCCGCTGTCGACGGTGCAGTTCGCGCCGCCGGTCAACAGCGAAAACGCCGCCCCCGCCGGCCGCCCCGCGACGATCCCGGTGACCGTCACCCCGCAACCCGACTCGGCGGCCGCCCCGAACGCGTCTCTGCGCGTGGAGGTGTCGTACGACGACGGCAAGACCTGGGTGGAGACGCCGGTAGCGGCCGGCGCGGTCGTGCTCCAGCACCCCGTCGGCCCTGGTTACGTGTCGCTGCGGGCGGTCGCCGAGGACGAGTCAGGCAACACAGTGGAGCAGACGGTGATCCGCGCCTATAAGCTCGCCTAGCAGCCCATGTGCCCTCGAAGGTGCGCGGTACAACGTTGATCGCTCGCAATCAGCAGATGCTTATAGCCGACTATGGTATTGACCCCAACGCATCTTGTGGCATGGTTCTAGCGTGTCGCCCCGTTCGCGACTGGGTGACTCTCTCTCCGCGGGGTTCGGCGTACGAGATCTTCCTCGGGGATGCCTGCGCGTAGGTCCGGAACGTGCCAACAAGCAGATCGCCTCGGCAACGCATCCAGCGAGGGCCGTGGTGTGAATTCACCAAGGGGGACGTAGACAGTGAGAATCAAGAAGGCGATTGCCGCTACCGCGGCAATCGCGGGTGTCGCGGCGGCCGGGTTGTTCGGGGCCGCGACACCGGCTGCCGCCGCGCCCGGCAATGGCGTGATCGAGTACGGCGAGTTCGTGCTGTGGGTCAACTCCAATTACGGCGGCGCGCTGTACGACAGCAACGGCAACATTTCCAACTACGGCGGATACTTCTTCGTCAACTCGGGCACTCAGCTCAACGACCGAGCGAGCAGTATCGCCAACTACCACCAGACCCGGAGCCTGCGTACGTACCAGCACGCCAACTACACCTACCCGTACATCTCGGTTCTCCCGTATGGGCAGGCGTCGGGCAGCGTTAGCTGGGCGTACTACAGTCTGGGCAGCTTCAACGACAACCTGAGCTCCCACTTGTTCTTCTAGCCGCCGTGGGGCGCGTGGCGCCCCGGGCGAGGGATACGGTGAGAGGCGGTGTCCCGTCCGTGCCACGGCCGTGGCCGGGCAGTGCCGGGCGGGGCACCGTAAGGGTGAACTTCCGGAGAAAATATTTCGCTACAACTGTGACCAGTATTGATGGACCTATAGGGGGACAGTGTCTGGTGTCCACCGTCCCGTCGAGGAGATCCTCATGATTCCAGTCCCGCAAGGGCGACGGTCATCCGTGTGGCGCACCATTGCCGTCGTGGCGCTGGTCGTCGTGTTGGTTGGATGCACCAAGGACGCCTCAGATGATGACGCAGGCGAACCCGCCATCGACGCGGCCCCGATGATCCGGTCGTCTTCGGAACTGGTTCTGCCATTGGATGATTTCGTCCAGACCGACGATCAAGAACATGCCATTACCGATGCTGTCAACATTCTGGGCCGGCAGTGCATGAAGCGTTTCGGTCTTGACTGGCCCGCGGCGCGGGTGTCAGGCTCGTCCAAAATCGATCCATATGCCCGGCGTTATTCGATCATAGATGTGGAGAAGGCGTCGGTGGAGGGTTATCACGCGGTCGACATCATCAAGCGACAGCGCACCCTGGCCGAGCGGGACGCGAATGCTCCGACGCCCTCGACGGAGGCGATGAACGTGTGGGCGGGGCGCGGGCAGAGCTCGTACAACGGGCAGTCGGTGCCTCCGGGTGGCTGTGTGAAGGAGGCGATGGACCAGCTCGGCGATGGTGTGCAGGAGGCCGACCTGGCGCTCGTGCAGCGCCTCCAGGTTGAGGCGCGGGGGCGCACGATGACCGACAGTCGGGTGGTAAAGGTCTTCGCGGCGTGGAGCGCGTGCATGAAGGATGAGGGCTTCAGCTATCCCGATCCGTTCGCGGCCAACGACGACCAGCGGTGGCAGAGCGAGACGATCAGTGCGGAGGAGATCGCGACGGCGGTCGCCGACGTGACGTGCAAGGAGAAGACCAACGTGGTCGGGACGATGCTGGCGGTGGAGCGGGCGTACCAGGGGCGGCAGGTGGAGCAGCACGCCGCCGAGCTGGCTGCGGCCAAGGTGTACGTGCAGGCGCGGGTGGCCGCTGCCGGGCGGGTGCTGGCCAGCGGCGGCGCTTGATGGCGACGCCCGATGTGCCTGAGCGGGCCGGCGAGGCGGCCGAGGGGGCGCCGCCGGTAGGTTCGGTGCTGGCGCGGCGGCAGCGCTGGCTGACCTGGGCTGCGGTCGTGGTGGCCGCGCTGTGCCTAGCCGTGCTCGGCCTGTCCACGCTGGTCCGGTCGCCTGCGCAGGTCGCGGCGGAGACGGAGGCGCCCGAGCGCACGGTGTTGACCGCGGTCGTGGAGAGGCGGTTGCTCGAAGACACGGTGGTGTTGCGCGGCACGGTGGTGCAGACCCGCCCGGTGGAGATCCGCCCGGCCGCGGTCTTCGATGCGGAGCGGATGGTGGTGACCGGGGTCCGGGTCAAGGCTGGGCAGCGGCTGGCTGCCGGCGCGGTGGTTGCAGAGGTGTCCGGCCGCCCGGTCGTGGTGCTACCGGGCGCGTTTCCCGCGTATCGAGACATCCGCCCAGGCGCGCGAGGCAAGGACGTCGCGCAGTTGCAGGCGGCGCTGCGCAGCCTGGGGTACCGGGTGGCGGAGTCGGTGTTCGGGCCATCGACGAAGGCGGCGTTGACCCGACTGTACGAGTCGCTGGGCTATCCGGTGCCGACGACGGGTGAGGCCGACGCGCAGGCGGTGCGGGCCGCCCGCGCCCAGGTGACGGCGGCCGAGCGCGCGCTGCGGCAGGGGCGGGCGGCGGCCACGTCGGCGCCGGGTACGTCCGACGTGGCCGACGCCAAGCAGGCGCTGGCACAGGCGAAGGCCGACCTAGCGGCGCTGGTGGCTCGCACCGGGCCGATGCTGCCGATGGGCGAGGTCGCGTTCGTGCCGCGGTTTCCGGCGCGGGTGACGAAGGTTAACGCGGTGGTCGGGCAGGAGGTGACCGAGACCCTGGCCGTTCTCGCGGTGGGCGACGTGGTCGCCGTGGGCACCCTGGCCGGGGCCGATCCACAGGGTGTGGTGGCCGACCTGCCAGTGCAGATCGGAGCCGGCGAGGGCGGCGAGGCATTGTCGGGCAAGGTCGTCGCGGTCGGGGCGCCGGCCGCGGCGATGGCGGCCGCGCCGGGCGGCCCGGCCGAGTCCGGTGACTCCAGCGGCGGGGCGGTCCCGTCCGGGTATGCCGTGGCGGTGTCCGGCGCCCCGCCCCTCGACGCGGCGCTGGTCGGGCAGACGGTGCGGCTCAGCATCGTCGTGTCCAGCTCGGCGCAGCCAGTGCTGGTGGTGCCGGTGGCCGCCGTTTCGGCCGCCGCGGATTCGCTAGTGACGGTCACCGTCGTCGCCGGGACGGGCGAGCAGCGCACGGTGCCGGTGACCGTCGGGCGCACCGGTGACGGGTACGTCGAGGTGTCCGCACCCGCCGGTCAGCTTCAGCCGGGCGACCGGGTCGTGGTGGGGCAGCGGTGAGCACTCCCGCGGTCGAGTTTGCCGGGGTCGGGCGCACCTATCCCGGCCCGCCGCCCGTGCCCGCGCTGCGACCCGCCGACCTGATCATCGAACAGGGGCAGTACGTGGCGGTGGTGGGCCCCTCCGGCTCGGGCAAGAGCACCTTCCTCAACCTGATCGGCCTGCTCGACACGCCGACCACCGGTCGGTACCGCCTCGACGGCATCGACGTGGGTCGCCTGTCCGAACCGCAACGCGGCGCCCTGCGCGGACGCCGGATCGGCTTCGTATTCCAGGCGTTCCACCTGATGCCGCACCGCACCGCCGCGGAGAACGTGATGCTCGCAATGCTCTACAACGGCGTCCAGCACGGCGAGCGCGTGGCCCGCGCCGCCCATGCGCTCGCCAGCGTCGGGCTCGCGCACCGCGCCGCTGCCCTACCTACCACCCTGTCCGGTGGCGAGCGCCAGCGGGTCGCGGTGGCCCGGGCCCTGGTCAACCGGCCCAGCCTGCTGCTGTGCGATGAGCCCACCGGAAACCTCGACTCGGTCACCGCCACTGCCATCCTCGACCTCTTCGACGACCTGCACCGCACCGGCGTCACCCTGGTGGTGGTCACCCACAACGAGGACGTGGCGGTCCGCGCCCAACAGGTCCTCACCATCCGCGACGGCATCATGGAAGGGCGCCGCCTTCACACCGAGGAGCGGCGGTGAGGGCGCTGGGCCGGTGGCGTCGGCCGCACGCCGTGCCGCCTGCCCGGCTCAGCGCCCGCGATCTCGTCCGAGAAGCACTCGCTGGCGTGCTACAACGCCCGGCTCGCTCCACCTTGACCACCCTGGGCACTGTCGTCGGCGTCGCGACGTTCGTGGCCGTGCTCGGCCTGACCGCCACCACCGGCGCCCAGATCAGCAAGCGGTTCACCGTGCTGGCGGCCACCGAGGTCACCGTCGAGGACGTAGCCGCCGACGCCGAGTTGGAAGGCCCCCCGTTCACCCCCGACGCGGTGTCCCGGGCGCTGGCGATCGACGGCGTCGACCAAGCTGGCGTCTACTGGTTCGCCGGCACTCGCCCGGTCAGCAGGCTGCCCTTGGCCGACTCCGCCGGCCTCGATGCCTACCCTGTCGTGGCCGCCAGCCCCGGCGCCGTCCTCGCCATGCGCCCCATCCTGGCCGCCGGCCGCCTCTACGACGAGTTCCACGACGGCAACCGGCAACACGTCGCCGTGCTCGGGCAGGCCGTCGCCCAGCGCCTCGGCATCACCCGCCTCGATACCCGGCCCGCTGTCTTCGTCGACGGCGTACCCCTCACCGTCATCGGCATCATCGCCGACGCCCAGCGCCACGGTGAGCTGCTGCTCTCGGTCACCGTGCCGCGGGCCACAGCGGAAGACCTCTGGGGACCGCCGGCCAGCGGCGACCCCATGCGCATGATCGTCGAGACCCGGCTCGGCGCCGCCCAGGTCGTCGCGGCGCAGCTCGCCGTCGCCCTGCGTCCCGACGCCGCGCACCGGCTACGCGTCACCGCACCGCCCGACCCACGCAGCCTCCAGGAAGGCGTCGCCGCCGACCTCAGCGCCCTGTTCCTCCTACTCGCCGGGATCTGCCTCGTCATCGGTGCTGTCGGCATCGCCAACACCACGCTGGTCGCCGTCCTCGAGCGCGTACCAGAAATCGGCCTGCGCCGCTGCCTCGGCGCCCGCAGTCGGCACGTAGCCGCCCAGTTCCTCACCGAAAGCGCCCTCCTGGGCACCCTCGGCGGCCTCGCCGGCACCGCTCTCGGAGCCACCGCGGTCGTCACCGTCGCCGCCCTGCGGGAATGGACCGCCGTCCTCGAACCGTGGACCGTCCTGCCGGCGCCCGCCCTCGGCACCCTCACAGGCATCGTCGCCGGCCTCTACCCCGCCCTGCGGGCCTCTCGCATCCCACCCATCCAAGCCCTGCAACGGTAGGAGAGCCATGAGCCGTACTGTCGCGGCCACGATCGGCCGTCTGACCCTCGCCCTGCTCCTGGCCACCGCTTTGGCCGGCTGCCCCGGCGGTGATCCCAGCGACGACCCGACCCCGTTCGAGTCGCCCAGCCCCGCCGACAGCGCACACCTTCCGCCACTGCCCAGCGAACCCAGCCCGACGTAGCCCCGCAACGGGACTCCTCAAGATCCGGATTCTTAGTCAAACCAGATCATCGACGAGTCTCGTTGTCTTTGCCCTCGAACACCTCTTGACGCACCGCCCAAATGCTTAACTCAACGTCTTGATCAAGGAGTAATCCGCCGATCTTGCGGTTGCCGTGGCGGTTCGCCCGGTTTGGGACCTGACAACCGCGAGATCGGCGAGGAGAGCAAGCGTCGCGAGCCACACCAGTGAGGCGCCGAGCATGTGGGCGCCCACCAGCAGCACCGGGAGGTCGGTGAAGTACTGGACGAAGCCGATCAGGCCCTGCGCCAGCTCGACTCCCACCAGTACCAGAGCTGCTCTCGCGGCGCGGCGGGCGCCGATGCCCCAGAGGGCGAGCCACGCGGCGACCGACAGCCCGACCAGCAGGAACACCAGGTCGGCATGGACCTGGGAGATCGTCTCGGGGTCGAGGCCGTTGCGCGCGGCGCCGTGGTCGCCGGAGTGCGGTCCGCTGCCGGTGACCCAGGTGCCCACGACCAGCACCGCCGCGCTGGCCGCCGTGATCACCCAGCCGAGCGCGCGCAGCGGCCGGGAGACCATCTCCGCGGGCGCGGGCGCGGGCTCGCGGGCGGTGCGCCAGAAGCCGTAGGCGGCCGCGAGCACCGCCATCGACGCGAGAAAGTGCAGGCCCACCACCCACGGGTTGAGGTTGGTGAGCACCGTGACGCCGCCGACGACGCCCTGTGCCGGGATGCCGAACGCGACCGCGCCCGCCAGCAGTATCAGAGACCGCCGCCGTGGTCGTTGCCGCAGCGCGACGATGAGCCCGGCGATCGCGATCGCCGCGACCAGGAAGGTGACGAGGCGGTTGCCGAACTCGATGGCACCGTGGATGCCCATCTCCGGGCTGGCTGTGTAGGACTCGTCGGTGCACCTGGGCCAGGTGGGGCACCCGAGACCGGAATCGGTGAGCCGCACGGCGCCGCCGGTCACGACGATGGCGACGTTGGCGATCACCGAGGCCAGGGCGAGACGGGAGAGGAGACGCACGGCCACTATCCTACGTAGTAGGTGCGGTGGCACGGATCACCGGGACGCGGGTTTGCGAGGGCTCCCGGAAATACGTAACGTTGGCGTTGTGAAATACCCGGCGGCGCTATCTGAGCTCCAGCCGGCGGCCGACGGGCGCACGCGCGACCGGGTCGCCAGGCTGCTGCTTGAGCACGGCTCCGCCACCGCGGCGGAGCTGGGCGCCGAGCTGGGCTTGACACAGGCGGCGGTTCGCCGCCATCTCGACGCGATGCTCGCCGACGGCGCGGTCGTCGCTCGCGAGCGGCCGGTCCGGGGTGCCCGTGGCCGTGGCCGCCCGGCGAAGCTGTTCGTGCTGACCGACGCGGGCCGGCAGGACTGCGGGCGGCACTTCTACGACGGCATGGCCACGGCGGCGCTGCGGTGGATCGCACGCACGGGCGGCCCCGAGGCCGTCGAGGCGTTCGCGACAGAGCAGGTCTCCGGGCTGGAGACCCGCTGCCGGACGGCGCTGGAGGGCGCCGGCGACGACCCGATCGCGCGGGCCGAGGCTCTCGCCGCGGCGCTGACCGCCGAGGGCTACGCTGCCAGCGCGTCCGCGATCGCGACCGGCGGCCAGCTTTGCCAGCACCACTGCCCGGTGGCGCACGTGGCCGCCGAGTTCCCCCAGCTCTGCGAGGCCGAGACAGCGGTGATATCCCGACTGGTCGGCACCCACGTGCAGCGGCTGGCCACGATCGCGCACGGCGACGGGGTGTGCACCACACACATCCCGGCACAGCCGCGCCAGGTACCGACAACCACGGTGAGGACCGAATAGTGACCGAGCAGATGACACAAGCAGAGCAGCTCGCCGTGCTCGGCAATTACGAATACGGCTGGGCCGACTCGGACGTCGCCGGTTCGGCGGCGCAGCGCGGCCTCAACGAGGCCGTGGTCCGTGACATCTCGGCCAAGAAGAACGAGCCGGCCTGGATGCTCGACCTGCGCCTGAAGGGCCTGCGGCTGTTCGGTCGGAAACCGATGCCCGCCTGGGGCGCCGACCTCACCGGCATCGACTTCGACAACATCAAGTACTTCGTGCGTTCGACCGAGAAGCAGGCCGCGAGCTGGGAAGACCTGCCCGAGGACATCAAGAACACGTACGACCGGCTGGGCATCCCGGAGGCCGAGAAGCAGCGGCTGGTCGCGGGTGTGGCGGCGCAGTACGAGTCCGAGGTGGTCTACCACAAGATCCGTGAAGACCTCGAGGAGCAGGGCGTCATCTTCCTTGACACCGACACCGGTCTCAAGGAGCACGAAGACCTCTTCAAGGAGTACTTCGGCACGGTGATCCCGGTGGGCGACAACAAGTTCGCCGCGCTCAACACCTCCGTGTGGTCCGGTGGCTCGTTCATCTACGTGCCCAAGGGCGTGCAGGTGGAGATCCCGCTCCAGGCGTACTTCCGGATCAACACGGAAAACATGGGCCAGTTCGAGCGGACGCTGATCATCGTCGACGAGGGCGCGTACGTGCACTACGTCGAGGGCTGCACCGCGCCGATCTACTCCTCCGACTCGCTGCACAGCGCGGTCGTCGAGATCATCGTGAAGAAGAACGCCCGCTGCCGGTACACGACCATCCAGAACTGGTCGAACAACGTCTACAACCTGGTCACCAAGCGTGCCGTAGCGCACGAGGGCGCGACCATGGAGTGGATCGACGGCAACATCGGCTCCAAGGTCACGATGAAGTACCCGGCCGTCTACATGACCGGCGAGCACGCCAAGGGCGAGGTGCTGTCGGTGGCCATGGCCGGCGAGGGCCAGCACCAGGACGCGGGCGCCAAGATGGTGCACGCCGCGCCGCACACGTCCAGCACGATCATCAGCAAGTCGATCGCGCGTGGCGGTGGCCGCACATCGTACCGCGGCCTCGTGCAGGTGCTCGAAGGCTCCTCGCACAGCAAGAGCACCGTCAAGTGCGACGCGCTGCTCGTAGACACGATCTCCCGGTCGGACACCTACCCGTACGTCGACATCCGCGAGGACGACGTGTCGATGGGGCACGAGGCGACCGTCTCCAAGGTCAGCGAAGACCAGCTCTTCTACCTGATGAGCCGAGGGCTGACCGAAGACGAGGCGATGGCGATGATCGTGCGCGGCTTCATCGAGCCGATCGCCAAGGAACTCCCCATGGAGTACGCCCTGGAGCTCAACCGCCTCATCGAACTGCAGATGGAAGGAGCGGTCGGTTAATGACCGACACTCTTGCCGCACCGCCGAAGACCAAGTCCCAGGCCCTGCGGTCATATGACGTCGCGGACTTCCCGGCCCTCACGGGCCTGGAGGAGGAGTGGCGCTTCACGCCACTCAAGCGGCTTCGCGGCCTAGCCGCCGCGGGGTCTCCCGCGGGTCGGGCCGCGCCGGCAATCGGGTACACCGACCTGCCGGACGGCGTCACGGTGTCCACCGTGGACAAGGGCGACCCCAGGATCGGTTCGGTCCTGGTGCCCTTCGACCGGATCAGCGCGCTGGCGTACGGCGGTTTCGCCGAGGCCGCGCTGGTCACCGTGGCCGCCGAGGCCGTCCTCGCCCGGCCCGCCGTCGTCCGGATCACCGGTGACGGCACCGAGACCCCGTCGTTCGGGCACACCTTCATCGAGGTCGGGCGGTTCGCCGAGGCCACGCTGGTGGTGGAGCAGACCGGTTCGGTCACGCTCGCCGACAACGTCGAGGTGACGGTCGCCGACGGCGCCAAACTCACGCTGATCACGGTCGCCGACTGGACACCCGATTCGGTGCAGGCCCAGCACCTCAAGGTCAAGCTGGGCCGCGACGCCAAGGTGACGCATATCCAGGTGTCGCTGGGCGGCGACCTGGTGCGGCAGTTCACCAGCGTCGAGTACACCGGGCGGGGCGGCGAGGCCGAGCTGTACGGCCTGTACTTCGCGGACGCCGGCCAGCACCTGGAGCACCGCCAGCTCGTCGACCACAGCGTGCCGGACTGCCGCAGCTACGTCGGCTACCGCGGCGCGCTGCAGGGCGACGGCGCGCACACCGTATGGGTCGGCGACGTGCTGATCCAGGTGCAGGCGACCGGCACCGACACGTACGAGATCAACCGCAACCTCGTGCTGAGCGATGGCGCGCGGGCCGACTCGGTGCCGAACCTGGAGATCGAGACCGGCGAGGTTGCCGGCGCCGGCCACGCGAGCACGACCGGCCGTTTCGACGACGAGCAGCTCTTCTACCTGATGTCCCGGGGCATCCCGGAGGGCGAGGCGCGCAAGCTGGTCGTGCGCGGCTTCTTCGCCGAGCTGGTCAACAAGATCCCCGTCGAGGAGCTGCGCGAGCGGCTCGGCGACGCGATCGAGGCCCGCCTCCAGAAGGCCGGCACATGATCAAGGTCTGCTCCGTAGAAGAGGTCCCGAAGGGCAGCTCGGTCAGCGCCGACATCGACGGCACCGAGATCGCCATCGTGCACGCGGAAGACGACAACTTCTACGCCATCTACGACCAGTGCTCGCACGCCGAGGTGCCGCTGTCCGAGGGCGAGGTCGACGGCTGCACGCTGGAATGCTGGCTGCACGGCTCGCGTTTCGATCTACGGACCGGCGAGCCGACCGGGCTGCCCGCCACCGAGCCGGTGCCCGTCTTTACCGTCGAGGTTCGCGACGGCGAGGTCTTTGTCAGTCTCACGCCAAGTAACGGAGTTACCCCATCATGAGCACCCTGGAGATCCGCGACCTACAGGTGTCGGT
This sequence comes from Micromonospora sp. CPCC 206061, assembly GCF_036906915.1. Classification (NCBI taxonomy): domain Bacteria; kingdom Bacillati; phylum Actinomycetota; class Actinomycetes; order Micromonosporales; family Micromonosporaceae; genus Micromonospora; species Micromonospora sp. CPCC 206061. The sequence continues at coordinate 3,938 of NZ_JBAKHX010000076.1, read as the reverse complement.
CAAGCTGCCACATGGAACAAGCGGGCAGCCGATGCTGAAACCGATTTTGTCCGGGGTCAACCTCACCGTCAAGGCGGGGGAGACCCACGCCATCATGGGCCCGAACGGCTCGGGCAAGTCGACGCTCGCCTACTCCGTCGCCGGTCACCCCAAGTACGAGATCACCAGCGGGTCGGTGCTGCTCGACGGCCAGGACGTGCTGTCCCTGTCCGTTGACGAGCGGGCCCGCGCCGGGCTCTTCCTCGCCATGCAGTACCCCGTCGAGGTGCCGGGCGTCTCGGTGGCCAACTTCCTGCGTACCGCCAAGACCGCCGTCGACGGTGAGGCGCCCAAGCTGCGCACCTGGGCCGGCGAGCTGAAGAGCGCCATGGAGCGCCTGCACATGGACCCGGCGTTCGCCCAGCGCAACGTCAACGAGGGCTTCTCCGGTGGCGAGAAGAAGCGGCACGAGATCATGCAGCTCGAGCTGCTCCAGCCGAAGATCGCGATCCTCGACGAGACCGACTCCGGCCTCGATATCGACGCGCTGCGGGTCGTCAGCGAGGGCGTCAACCGCGTTCGCGCCACCGGCGAGACCGGCCTGCTGCTGATCACGCACTACACGCGCATCCTGCGGTACGTCACGCCCGACTTCGTGCACGTCTTCGTCGGCGGCCGGATCGTCGAAGAGGGCGGGCCCGAACTGGCCGAGAAGCTCGAAGCCGAGGGCTACGAGCGTTACCTGGCGGGTGCCGGACCGGCCAAGGCCTGAAGGGCTGACCCATGACCACGATCGCGATCCCGCAGGGCATGCCGCAGTACGACGGCGTGCCGCGCTTCGACGTCGAGAAGGTACGCGCCGACTTCCCGATCCTGAGTCGGGAAGTCAACGGGTACCCGATGGTGTACCTGGACAGCGGCAACACCTCGCAGAAGCCGCGCCAGGTCATCGACGCGATGCGGGAGCACCTCGAACGCCACAACGGCAACGTCGCGCGCTCGGTGCACCAGGTGGGCACCGAGGCGACCGAGGCGTACGAGGGTGCGCGCGTGAAGGTGGCTCAGTTCATCTCGGCGTCGACCCCGGACGAGGTCGTGTTCACGAAGAACGCGACCGAGGCCATCAACGTGGTGGCGTACGCGCTTTCGAACGCTGGCGCGGGATCCCGTTTCAAGATCGGTCCGGGCGACGAGATCGTGATCTCCGAGATGGAGCACCACTCCAACATCGTGCCGTGGCAGCTCCTGTGTGAGCGCACCGGCGCGAAGCTGCGGTGGTTCCGGGTCACCGACGCCGGCCGGCTCGACCTCGACGACCTGGAGGAGCTCGTCAACGAGCGCACCAAGCTCGTTTCGTACGCCCTGGTGTCCAACGTGCTCGGCACCATCAACCCGGTCTCCGCGATCGCCGCGCGCGCCCGCGAGGTCGGCGCGCTGGTCATGCTCGACGCCTCGCAGGCAGTGCCCCACATGCCGGTCGACGTGACCGACCTCGGTGTCGACTTCATCGCGTTCACCGGGCACAAGATGTGCGGCCCGACCGGCATCGGCGTCCTGTGGGGCCGCCACGAGCTGCTCGCCGAGATGCCCCCGGTACTCAGCGGCGGCTCGATGATCGAGACGGTGTCGATGGAGCGGTCGACGTTCGCGGCGCCGCCCGCCCGGTTCGAGGCCGGCACCCCGCCCATCACCGAGGCGGTCGGGCTGGGCGCTGCCGTCGACTACCTCACGTCGATCGACATGCGGGCCGTGCAGTGGCACGAAAAGGAGCTGACGGCGTACGCGCTCGATGCCCTCGCCACGGTGCCCGGCCTGCGCATCTTCGGCCCCAACGTGCCCGTGGGCCGGGGTGGCACGCTTTCTTTCGCGCTCGATGGGGTACATCCCCACGACGTGGGCCAGATCCTCGACTCGGTCGGTGTCGAGGTGCGGGTCGGCCATCACTGCGCACGGCCGATCTGCCAGCGGTATGGCGTACCGGCGATGACCCGCGCGTCGTTCTACCTCTATACGACCGTGGAAGAGGTCGACGCCCTCGTGCGCGGCTTGGAGCAGGTGCGGAAGGTGTTCGACTGATGCAGATCGACCAGCTGTACCAGGAGATAATCCTGGACCACTACAAGCATCCACAGGGTCGCGGGCTGCGTGAGCCCTTCGTCGGGGAAGCGCACCACGTCAACCCCACCTGTGGTGACGAGGTGACCATCCGGGTCGCGACCGACGACGGGTCATTTTCCGACATCTCGTACGACGGCATGGGTTGCTCGATCAGCCAGGCGTCGGCGAGCGTACTGCACGAGCTGCTGACCGGCCGGGCCACGGGCGATGCGTTCCGCGTGGTTGACGGGTTCGTGGAGCTGATGGGCGGCCGTGGCCAGGTTACGCCCGACGAAGACCTGCTCGGCGACGGTGTGGCGTTCGCCGGGGTGGCCCGCTACCCGGCCCGCGTCAAGTGCGCGTTGCTACCGTGGATGGCGTTCAAGGACGCGGCGGCGCGGGCGGGTGTCGACCCTTCCTCGGCCGCCGCTACGGCGTCGCCCGAGGCTCCGGAGGTGAAGGCATGAGTGACGTGACCAAAGCGGCGGTTGCCGACGTCGAAGAGGCGATGAAGGACGTCGTCGACCCTGAGCTCGGCATCAACGTCGTCGACCTGGGCCTCATCTACGGCGTGCACGTCGACGACGACAACATCGCGACCATCGACATGACGCTGACGTCGGCGGCCTGCCCGCTGACCGACGTGATCGAAGACCAGACCCGGTCGGCGTTGACGGGTGGCCCGGGTGGCGGCCTGGTCAGCGACTTCCGCATCAACTGGGTCTGGCTCCCCCCGTGGGGCCCCGACAAAATCACGGACGACGGCCGCGACCAACTCCGCGCCCTAGGCTTCAACGTCTAACAGCCCGCCGCCCGCGCCCCCTCTCGCGGTCGCTTCCGCGCCGCTCTCGCGGTCGCTTCCGCGCCGCTCTCGCCGTCGATCAAGGGCAAACGCACGTGGTTTGATCTCATTTCCACGTGCATTTGCCCTTGATCGATGGACTTCTCCTTGATCGCCGTGCGCGGCGTCCACATCGGACCCGTCCCGGCACGTGGGAGCCGGGACGGGAAATCGGTGGCCGGCTGACCTGTAGGTACGCAGAATCAAGGTGTGATCGAGCCTGTGTACCGACGCCGAGTCTCTGTCGCGACGGCCGTAGCCGGCGCGCGACAGCAGCGCGGCGTGCGGCCGGCTGCGATCCCACCCGTCCGGTCGTGATCGGGGGGTTCGTCGATGGCGTGATCGCTGGGTACGGCGTAGCCGTGCCCGTGGGCGCCATCGCGATTTTGATCATGGGTCTGGCCGCCCGGACGTCGTTCGCGGTCGGCGCGGCCGCCGCTATGGGCGTGGCGACCGCGGACGGCCTGTACGCCGCGGTAGCCGTGATCGGTGGCGCCGCCCTCGCCGGGCTGATCGAGCCGGTCGCCAGTCCGATGCGCTGGGTTGCGGCGGTGGTGTTGTTGGGGTTGGCCGCATACACGGCGGTCACCGCGGTGCGGCACCATCGGGATCCGGCTCGCGCGGCCCGGTCCGACGCGGGCCTGGCGACGCCGCCGCGGGCGTACGTTGGACTGCTCGGCCTGACCGTGCTCAACCCTATGACGATCGTCTACTTCGGAGCGCTGGTGCTCGGGCGGCAAGCGTCGAACGGGCAGAGCGCGGCCGGTGAGGCGATGTTCGTGGCGGGCGCTTTTCTGGCGTCGGCGAGCTGGCAACTGGTGATCGCTGGAGGTGGGACGCTGGTCGGGCGGCTGCTGACCGGTCCACGCGGGCGCCTGGTGACGGCGCTGCTTTCGGCGGCGCTGATCGCCGCCCTGGCGGCCTGGACGCTCCTCCGCTAGGCGCCCGCGGGCGCCCGGGCGCCCGCCCGCCTCGCGCGGCCGTCCCGCGTCCGCCCGCCTCGCGCGGCCGTCCCGCGCCC